>JAJYGJ010000128.1 GCA_021790695.1 Nitrospirota bacterium
CCGCCAACAATATTTTGACATGCTTTCGAAGCCCCGATTTGTGCAACTGCAAGGTTAATTTATGTTCGCTCGCTTGACCCTTGCGGCAATTTTTGCCCACGGGCAATACGCTCGCCCATCCCTTTAATCCCTTTTTCCAAGCCGTTGTAAAATCCCGATTGTGAAGCGGCTTCTGATAGAATTATATCCCTTTTTCCCCCGTCCGCACAGCCTTTTCGGGCCGTCTCTTTTTTGACTTCCCTGCCCTGTTTTGTTATTTTAGTGATGTGACATTTGATGTGTTCGGCAATAAAAGATTTTTCACCGCCTTTAATTTCACCCTCTCCGCCCTCCTGGCGCTTACGTGCATAATGCTGGCAAGAGACATCATAACCTTTGGCGTTCAGGGCGGCGGCGAGCACCCGCGTGGCGTTGCCGTCAGCCGGGCGTTCAAAAATCCCCGCGTGCCCCTGCCGCCCGGCGCATTGAAAGGCCGCCCGGCGCTTTCCGATTATTCCGCCGTGGCGGAAAAAAACGTATTCGGTTTCCCGCCGATGAACGTAACGCCCCTTACGGCGCAGTCGGGGCAGGCCGCAAGCTCCATGAGCCTGATCGGCACCGTCTCCGGGGCCTGGAGTTACGCCATTTTTCTGGCCGATTCGGGGCGGCAACTGCTTTACAGGGCCGGCCAGACGATCCCCGGGCTGGGCTGTCTGAAATCCATAAACAAGGACTGGGCGATAGTCAGGACCCCGGCCGGCGACGTGAAACTGCCGCTTAAGGACATCGCCACGATTGAACCGGCAAGCGGCCAGGCCGCGGGACCGCGGGCTGCGAGCCGGGCCGCCGCGGGCCCCGCATCCCACTGGAACCACGTCATAGCCTCCGCGGGGCGGGATTCCTACCTCCTCAACAAAAACGCGGTGCAAAACGTGATTCAAAACCCCACGAGGATACTCTCCGATGCGCGCCTGCTGCCCAATATCGTAAACGGAAGACAGGAGGGCTTCAAGGTAAGCGAGGTAAAACCCGGGGGGTTCTTCAGCACGCTGGGGCTCATGAACGGGGACGTGCTGCTGAAGGTAAACAATAATGAAATATCCGGCCCGGACATGGCACTCAGGGCCTTTACGGCGCTCCAGGGGCTGGACAGGGTAAACCTGGACATCATAAGAGGCGGGCGGAGAACAACGCTTGTTTACCAGATAAGGTAAAACATGCAGAGAAAAGCAGCTATTGCGGCCTTGCTTCTTCTGCTCTTGTGCACGCGGGCCTGGGCGGCCAAGAGGATCACCCTCAATTTCGTGAACGTGGACCTGGCCACCTTTACCAAATTCGTGAGCGAAACGACGGGCAGGAATTTCGTCTTCGACCAGAGATTGAAGGGCAAGGTAACTGTCATAACGCCCACCGGCCTTGGCAAGGAGCAGACATTCAAACTCTTCACGTCGGTGCTTAACCTGAAGGGTTTCACGCTGCAGCCGGTAGGGGTAAACCTGTACAAGATAATCCCCGTGAGCGAGGCCAGGCAGGCAGGGCTTCCCGCCATGAACAGCCAGATCAATGAAAATTACATGGTCAGGCTCATCGCGCTGAAATACATTTCCGCCGTGGACGCAGTGAGGTTTCTCTCCCCGGTCGTGTCCAGGGACGGTTATATAGCGTCCTTCGACCAGGGAAACTACCTGCTTGTGATAGACGCGGCCCTGAACATAGAAAAGATCATGCGCATCCTGGACGTAATAGACACCGCCCCGACCGCCGAGCAGAGCCAGATCGTGTTCCTTAAAAACGCAAGCGCCACTGACGTGGCCCGCATACTGAACGAGGGCCTCCCGAGGAAAGGCCCCGCCCAGCCGCCCCACGCCATAGCGGACGCCAGATTGAACGCGGTCATACTCATGGGCGACCAGCCGGATAAAGAGGCGATGAAACGGCTCATAGGCATGCTGGACGTCCCCGGCAAACTGGTCCTCTCCGGCATTCACGTCTACTTCCTGGAGCACGCCAAGGCCAAGGACCTGGCGAAGACCTTGACCGGGCTCATCGGGAAGCAGGCGGCCGGAAGGCCTGAGCCCACGATCGCCGCCGCCCCGCAGAAGATGAATATAATGGCGGACGAAGACACGAACGCCCTGGTGATAGCGGCCTCGCAGTCGGACTACCAGAACATCCTGCCCGTGATAAAACAGCTCGACAGGGCAAGAAGCCAGGTATTCGTGCAGGCGATGATAGTGGAGGCCAGCCTCAACGATCTGCTGAGCCTGGGGGCCACGTGGCGCGCGACGGCCACGAAAGGGGGCCAGCCCCTGTTCATCGGCGGCGTGGGCACTATCGATTCCACCGCGGTCCAGAACATCATAAGCGGGCTTTCCGGGCTCAGCATGGGGGGCCTGGGAAACATCCTCAACATACCGGTGACGACAACGGTAAACGGCGTCATCCAGACCCAGACCCTTACCCTGCCCGGCTTCGCCGCCCTCTTCAGCACAAACCAGTTCAGGGACGCGGTGCACGTGCTGAGCACCCCCCAGATTTACACCTCGGACAACCAGCCGGCGGAGATCGTGGTCGGCGAAAACGTGCCCTTCATAACCGGGCGGGAGACGGCCGGCACCACGGGGGTCAGCACGGGGCTCATAGCCTCGACCATCGAAAGAAAGGACGTGGGCATAAAGCTCAAGATCACGCCGCACATAACCGAAGGCGACGTGGTGAGGCTGGACATCTACCAGGAGATATCGGCCGTGGAGCAGCCGACGGAGACCGGCGCCAACGCGGTCGCCATCCTGACGCAGGTGGGGCCCACCACGACGATGCGCTCCACCAAGACGTCCGTTTTCGTAAACGACGGCCAGACGATAGTCATAGGCGGGCTCATGTCGGAACACGACGAAAACACCGTGACGAAGGTGCCCCTCCTGGGCGACATACCCATCCTAGGCTACCTCTTCAAGACCCGGTCCGTATCCAGGGAAAAGACGAACCTGCTCGTGTTCATCAGCCCCACCGTCATAAAGACGCCCTCGGACATCGGAAGGCTGACGATGGAAAAAGCCAGGCTCTTCGGACAGAGGACCTCCACGTATGTAAAGGGGGAACTGATCGTGAAGTTCAGAGAGGGGACAACGGACGAACAGGCCAGGCAGGTCCTGGGGCGCAAAGGGATCCAGGTGCTGAACCTGATGGAAGCGGACACCTATCTGGTGAAACTTCCGGAAGGCCGGGAGGTAATGGAAACCGCCAAGGTGCTTGCGAAGATTCCGGAGGTCCTGTACGCCCTGCCCAATTATTCCGCAACCCCCTCGGGACAAGACGAATAAGAATTCGGCCAAACCAATAAGAATCCACGGATGAAGGAAGAATTAAGGACGGACAGGATCACGGATGAGGAAGTGGAATTGCCGCTTCTCTCCGGTGTGCCGCTTGGCTACGCCAAGGGCAACATGCTCATGCCCCTGAGAAGACAGGACGGCCGGCTCACAGGCGCGGTGGCGGACGAGGGGGGGCTCTTCGCCCTGTTCGATCTGGCAAGGCAGATGTCGCTTGAGCCGAAACCCGTTTGGGGGGAAAAGGGCGTCATCCTGGAGGCGATAAACCGCTATTACGGGCAGATGGGCTCCGCGATGGACGTGATGGAGGACATCCGGGAGGACGACCTCTCCTCGGTCGCGACCGAGTTCGAGAAACCCAGGGACATCCTGGAGCTGACCGAGGAGGCGCCGATAATCAGGCTCCTCAACGCCCTCCTGAAGCAGGCGCTCAAGGAACGGGCCAGCGATATACACATAGAGCCCTTCGAGAAGGACCTCGAGGTGAGGATCCGCGTCGACGGCGTGCTCAAAAAGATACTGGCCCCGCCGAAGATCATACAGGACGCCCTCGTGAGCAGGGTGAAGATAATGGCAAGCCTGGACATCGCCGAAAGGCGTCTGCCGCAGGACGGCCGCATCCGGCTTCTCATCGGCGGCAGGGACATAGACATCAGGGTCTCCCTGATCCCGACCATTCACGGCGAGCGCGTGGTGATGAGGATACTGGACAGGAAGAGCGGATCGATAGGATTGAAGGAGCTGGGGATGGACGACGTCCTGAGGGCGCGGTTCGAGTCCCTGCTTTCCAGGCAAAACGGCATAATCCTCGTCACCGGGCCGACGGGAAGCGGCAAGACCACCACGCTTTACGCAGCGCTCAAGCGGATTTATTCGGAGGAGAAAAACATCGTCACAATCGAAGACCCGGTGGAGTACGAGCTTTCGGGCATCGGGCAGATACAGATAAACCCGAGGATCGGGCTTACGTTCGCCTCGGGGCTTCGCTCGATACTCCGGCAGGACCCGGACGTGATCATGGTGGGCGAGATCAGGGACCTGGAGACCGCGCAGATAGCCATACAGGCCTCGCTCACCGGGCACCTGGTGCTGTCCACCCTCCATACGAACGACGCCGCAAGCGCGATCACCAGGCTCATCGACATCGGGGTGGAGCCTTTCCTGGTGGCCTCCTCCCTGGCCGGGGTGCTCGCCCAGAGGCTTGTGAGAAGGAATTGCGCCCACTGCGGCGCGCCTTATGAGACGCTCCCGGAGGAGGCGGCGGCCTTCATGAAACCCGACATTGATCGCGCGGGCCAAGGCCCGCGAGGGGGCGCGGTAAAAGGCGCCGGCTGCGCCAAATGCGCGGGCACCGGCTATCTGGGAAGGGACGGGATATTCGAATTCCTGGCCATCGGGCCGGAGGAAAGAAGGCTCATCACGGAGAGGGCGGACGCAAAGAGCATCGCCCAGCAGGCGATGGCGGGGGGGATGAGGAACCTGCGCGAAGACGGCCTCAGCAAGGTGGCCGCCGGCCTTACAACGATCGAAGAGGTCTTAAGGGTCACGCAAAAAGACAATGCCGTCGTTCAGATATAAGGCTTACGCGGAGGCGGGCCGCGAGACTTCCGGGACCATAACGGCCGAGACCGAAAGGCAGGCCGCGCTCAAACTCCGCGAGCTTGGCGTCTATCCGAAGCAGCTCCATGCGCAGAAAACGTCCGCCTCGAAGGCGAAACCCTCGGCCCTGCCGTTCATAACCAGGCAATTGGCCCTGCTGATGGCCTCCGGGGTGCCGGTCCTGGACGCCCTTCGCAGCCTCCAGACGGAGACAAAGGGCCACTGGTCCGCCCTCCTTGGGAACATCGCGGACGACGTCACCTCCGGGATGAAGCTGTCCCGGTGCCTGGAGCAATACACAGTCTTTCCGGATTTTTACGTCAGGATGGCCGCCTCCGGCGAGGCAAGCGGCACCATGGAGGCCGTCATGAGGAGCCTGGCCGATTTCCTCGAAGAGGAGGAGCGTACGAAGGCCCGGATCAAGGCGGCCCTCACCTACCCGGCCTTCATGGTCGTGATCGGCACCATAATACTCTCCTTCATCTTTGCCTTCGTGATGCCCAAGATCACCTCTATATTCACCGATTCCGGCCAGGCCCTTCCGCTGGTCACGAGGGTCCTCATCTTCATAAGCGGCATGTTCGTCAATTACTGGTGGGCAATCATGATCGCGGCAATCGCCGCAGGATACGGCTTGAAGGCGTATTACAGGAAAAAAAGGCTCAAGGTGGACGGGATGATGATGCGTTTCGCGCTCCCGAGGAGCCTTTATCTAAGCAGGTTCACGCGCGCCTTCGGTTTCCTGCTGGAAGGGGGCCTGCCCGTATTGAAGGCGCTGGAGCTTTCGGGGCCGTCCTCCGGCAACCTGATGATAGAGACCGGGATCCACGAGGCGAGGCAGAGGCTTTCGGAGGGGGCCGATCTCTCGCAGGCCCTCCGCGGTTTCCCCACGGTGTTCACGCAGCTTTTAAGCACCGGGCAGAAGAGCGGCCAGCTTGCCCTCGCGGTAAAAAAGGCCGCCTCCGCCTATGAGGAGGATTTCAAACGCAGGCTTGAAAGGTCCCTGGCCCTCCTCGAACCCACCATGATACTGCTGATGGGCGGGACCGTCGGGTTCATCGTGTTTGCGGTCCTTCTGCCCATATTCCAGTTGAACCAACTGGTCAGGTAGGAGACCGGGGGCCGAAGCGCCGTCAATGCGGGGCGTTTGTATCTGCCCGGCCCTTTCATTCCGGTCGCCCCTGCCCCAAAAGGCACTCCCTGCTTCGAGGGACGGGCAGATATACCCATCCGAGGGAGGGCGTTTGCCGCCGGGCCCTGAACCGATTGGAATAAAAATCGGAAAAATAGTAGAATATCAAGATGCGTAAGGACAGCAATGGCTTCACGCTGCTTGAGTTGCTTGTCGTTGTCTTCATTCTGGGGATACTGGCCGCGATAGTCGCTCCCAAGATCATCGGCAGGACCAATGACGCGAAAGTCGCCGAAGCGAAAGTACAGATCAGGGACTTCGAAACCGGGCTTAAACTCTACAAACTGGATAACGGCTTCTACCCCACGACCGACCAGGGCCTGGAGTCCCTGATAACCGCGCCCGCAACCGACCCCATTCCGAAAAACTACCGGCCGGGCGGATACCTGGAGCAGAAAAAAGTCCCCCTGGACCCCTGGAGCAACCCCTATGTTTACATCAGCCCGGGGCAGCACGGAGACTACGACCTCTCTTCGCTCGGCGCCAACGGACAGCCGGGCGGGACCGGTTATGACGCGGACATCAACAACTGGGACATGCAGTAGGGGCCTCACTCTCCTTGAGCTGGTCGTCGTCCTCTTCATCATATCCCTCTTCTTCACCCTTGCCGTGCCCGTCTTCAGACGGCATCATGCCAGGCCCGACGCCCTGAAGATGGCCTCCCTCCTGAGGGAGCTGAACGACTCCTCGATCGCCATGAAAAAAAATTTCGACATAACCTTCAACCTGGACACCGGGTTTGTCTCCTGGACCGGGCCGGAGGGCAGGGAGTCCGCCACGTTCAAGGACCTCACAATGGTGCAGACCCCGTCAAAAGGCGCCGTGAAAGACGGCACCCTCACGGTCATCTTCGGTTCCGAGGGCGCCCCGGAAGACATTGACGTCTACCTGGAAGACCCGGCGAAGACCTACGAGGTCCGCTTAAACGCGCTCTCCGGAAGGGTCAGGATAAAGGGCCTTGAAAAAAAATAAGGGATTCACGCTCCTGGAGGTGCTTGTGGCCGTGGCGATCATGGGCGGCCTCCTGATCACCATAATAGACCTGGTGAACCATCACCTCTCCGTGATCGAAAGATACCAGACCCTGAGCGTGGAGACGATGCTTGCGAAGGAAAAATTGATCGGGCTGCGCGCGGCGCCGCGTGAGGAAAGCGGATCTTTTCCCGAACCCTACTCCGGTTATTCGTATAAGTCGGATATAGTAAACGGGCCCCTTCCCTTCCTGAACGAACTGGTGCTCACGGTCCGGAAAGGCCGGGACAAGACGGTCTTCAAGATGATGATCGGCAAATGATGAGGGCGGATGGCGCAAACCGCGGGAGGTCCGGGATATCTGCAAGGGGAAAGGCGGGCGCGGGCAGCCGGGCGGACGAAGGGGGGTTTACTCTCCTCGAGGTGCTGCTGGCCACGGCGCTGACCGTAATCGTCATGGGCGCCGTTTACGGCACCTTTTTTCTCCTCCAGAGGGCGGCCGGAGGCGGGCAGCAGTCGCTTCAAAGGCTTTACGAGGCGCAAAAGACGATGGACATGCTCCGGCGCGAGCTTGAAGCCGCGAAGGGACCGATGACGGTAGTGGACAAGGAATACTTCGGCCATAAGGGCTCGACCCTCTCTTTCACCGCCTTTTCACCGGCAAACGGCGTGCTCTCCACAATCATCTACTCGGCGAGGGCAACTGAAGGAGGCGGGCAGGGAGAAACCATCGACCTGGAAAAAGAGCAAAAGGCACCGGGCGGCAGGACCGAAAAGGCCGATCTCCTGGACAATATCGGCGAGTTCTCCGTCCAGGTCTTCTCGGGCGGCAAATGGGTAAGGACAATCGAGGCGGACCAGCCGCCGCAGGACATAAAGGTCACCCTCAAGATCTCTTTCAAGGGCAGGCCGTTCGTTCTTCAGGAGATAGCGGCGCCCAGAATAGGCAACCAGCTATGAGGATGAAAGAGCCGGTGAAAGAGACGGATGGGGGCTTCGTACTCATCCTTGTGCTCCTGATAGTCGCGGTGCTGATGGCGCTCGCAGTCAATTTTGCCTACGGGGTATACGTGAACGCGAGCGGCATTCATAACATGCAAATCCTGGAGGAGCTGTCCGTCGAGGGTTCCTCCCTTATCGACAGCTCGGCCCCGCCTTTTCTTCAGGCGCTGGCCCTGGGCCAGATATCCCTTGACCAGCAGCAGATGGAAATCCCCATTGACGACGGCACGACGGTATACTTCCAGGCGGGCGACGAGAACTCCAGGTTCAACTTAAACACGCTCGTCAACCAGAACGGGGACTTGAACAAGGACGCCTACCAGTCTTTCCAGCGCCTTCTGAAGGCGCTCGATCTTGACGCGGGCATAGCCGACAAGGTGGTGGAATGGATCAATCCGGCCGCCCTGCCCGAGGCGGAGGCGGAGGGCGAAGGCTCAACCGTGACCAACGGGTATCTGACGAGCGTCCCGGAGTTGGCCCTGTTCATCGGCAAGGCCTCCTATGATACACTTAAGAATTACGTGACCGTCTTTGGCAACGGCCTGATAGACATCAACAGCGCCCCGGCCCCGGTGCTTGAAAGCCTCTCCGGCGACGTAAGCGATGACCGGGCGGAGCAGATAATCGAGTGGCGGAAACTAGAACCGTTCAAGAATATCGGCGATCTGGACAAGGTGGCGGGATTCGACAAGCTGGGGATGGAGCTTGCGCCCAGGATAACCGTCTCAAGCTCCGCCGTCCGGATAAAGGCCAGCGCCACCAGGCAGGGCATAACGAGGATCGTGGAAGGAGTCCTGGATACGTCGGGGAACATACTTTACTGGAGAGAATACTGATATGAAGGCGTTTTTTGACCTGAAGGATTTCGACCCGAAGGGCGGAGGGGGCGGCGCCGTCTACCTGTTTGACGACGGGCCGAAAAACAAAAAGTCCCCGGGCCGCGCCGTCATCCCATTCAGGATCGCGGAAGAAGGCCGCCTCGAACTCCAGGCCCCGCTCCCCCCGGACACCCGCGACATATGGCTGGGCCTTCCGGTCTCGATGTTCGGCTTCAGGCTCCTCGAGTTTCCCTTTGCCGATATGGAGAAAATACGCCAGACCCTTCCCTTCGAACTTGAGGGCCTGATCCTCCAGGGGCCCGAAGAGGTCATACTGGAGGCCCTGCCCCTCGGGGAAGGGGAGGCGCAAAAACAAAAGGTCCTTGCCGTTTACGCCGGGAAAAGACAGCTTGCAAATCTCATAGAATCCATGAAGGGGGCCGGGGCGGAACCCGCCGTCATCACCTCGATCGAAATTGCCCGCGCAATGGCGAAAGGGGCTTCCGATATCGCCGATACGCTCTTTGAGGCCCCGCCCTCCGATGAGCGCGCGAGGATGGACCTGGCGGAAGCGGAGTTTCCGGGCGGAAAGCCCACCCTTAATTTCAGGCGGGGAGAACTCGAATTCACGAGGGGAAAAGAAGAGACATCGAGGCAGCTAAGGACGGCCTTCGTGCTGGCGGCGCTCCTGCTGTTTGTCTTTGCGGTAAAATCCGCCGTGGGCCTGTACTTCATCCACAGGCAGGCGGCGGGCATCGAAGAGCGCATCGAACGGTCGTTCTCTCAAATCCTGCCAGGCCGGAAGATGCAAAACAGCCAGGTGGCCCTCATGGAGCTTGAGGCGGGTCTTGCCCAGCTAAAGCGGGAAGGATCGAAGGTCGGCGGCCTGCCGGCCCTTGAGGCATTAAAGACGCTCTCCGCGCACGGGGACCGCGCGGCGGTAATCAGCGAGATATCCATGGACTCCGGGGGCACGATAATAAAGGGCCGGGCCGGCACGCTGGCGGACGTCAACGCCGAAAAAAACGCCCTGGAGCAAAGCGGGGCCGGCGTGAAGGTGCTGGAGACCGGAAACGGGCCAAAAGGGGTGCTTTTTACAATGAGCGTCAGGTTTGCCGGGCAGACTTCAGGCCTGCCGGGGGATCATTCGCCGAAAGATAATTCACCGGGAATGACGGGGGGCGGGAAATGAACATAAGGGCGTTCATTGAAAACCTCAATGAAGACCTGAACATCCGGCAACTCATCGGGAAAATCGCCCGCAAAACGGGCAGGCGAAATCTCTTGCCTGCCGCCTCCGCGCTGGTCCTTCTGGTCCTGGCGCTATCGCTCTGGGCGGCCGTCGGCGCGGAGTCCCGGAGGCTCGCCTCCGACAAGAAACTTGAAGTCCGGTTCGAGCGGGTCATCGGGCAATACAACACCCTCAAGGCCGCCAGGGACGAATTTGCGAGGCGCGCCGCGCTCAGCCCCGCGCAGGGGATACTGAAGGCCGTCGGGGACCTCGTTGCGGGAACGGGGCTCAAGGGGAAAATGGCGACCATAAAACCCCTCGACACGACCCGAATAAACGGTTTCACCTCCGAGCGGGCCCAGGTGACGTTCTCGGTGGTGAACTTAAACGAGATGGTGAACCTCCTTTACAGGATCGAAAACGCGCCGATGCTGCTTTCCATAAGGCGGGCGGAGTTCAGAAGCTCCTTTGCCGCGCCCGCGCTGGACATAAACCTGGTGCTGGCCCTTACGAGAAGGAAAAAATGAAACGCAAAAAACAAAAAATCCTTTCCGCGGTTGCGGCGCTTGTCCTGCTGCCTTTCATCTTCTGGTACGCCGCGGTGCCGGACTCCGCGATCCCCGGTCTGATCTCCACACGGGCCGCGAACCTGGGAGTGGACGTGAGGGTGAACAATTTCAGGAAGGGGCCTCTTCTGAGTTTTTCCGCGGATTCCATCATTGCAAGCTACGGAGGCAGACAGGCGTTTGACCTTGAAGGCGTGCGCGGCCGCATAAACCCCCTGGGGCTTTTAGGTCTGCGCCTCCTGGTCCCTTTCAAGGCCGTGCTTGCGCGCGGAAGCGTAAGGGGACGGTACGCCTACGGTCTTTTTTCCGGGCGAAGCGCTCTGGCCGCGAAACTCGAAAACGTCCAGTTGGGCGATTTGCCGCATCTGCCTCTCATTAAAGGATACGCGGGCAGTCTCGGGGCCAGCCTTGAATATGCCGAAGGTCCCCGGGGCGGGGCGGCGGGCAGTTTGATATTCTCGGCAAAGGACCTCCGTAATGTCCCATACGGGTTCAGGACGGCAAACGGCGTGATCGATATAGCCCCCGGAACATTAAGGATAAAATCCATCTCCCTGGACTCGGCGGACATGTACGCAAAACTGAAGGGCAGGATTGAAAAAGGCGTGTATGACATGAGGCTGGAGATGACGTCGGCCGGGGGGACGGGAGACCCGCTTTTAAGGCCCTACATGATATCGCCCGGTTATTACGTCATTCCTTTTTCCGGGAGGCTTCTGCAATTGCCTTGAACAGGTCCTCCCGGAGCTTGGGAAGGCCGTTTTCCCCGGCGCTTATCCTGAAACCGGCGGCCTTGATGTGACCGCCGCCGCCGAACTTCCGCGCGACGAGGCGCACGTCGACTCTGCCCTTGGACCTCAGGCTCCCTCTTATGAGACCCCCTTCGACCTCGCTTAAAACGACGGCCACCTGCGCGTCCCTGAGGAGCCGGGGGAAACTGGTGAAATTGTCCGTGTCGCCGGCGTCAGTGCCCGTGGCCCTGAACATCCCGGACTCCACGCTCATTATAGCGGCCCCGTCCCTCAGTTCGAGGTTCTGGAGCGAAAGGCACAGGAGCCTCATCTTTTTTTCGGTCCACGTCTCATAGACGTCCTGCGATATCCTGTCCGGCTCCGCCCCGGCCCGCACGAGCGCCGCGGCGGTCTCAAACGCCTCCGCCGTCGCGTTCGAGTACCTGAATGAGCCGGTGTCCGTGGAGACGGCCGTATAGAGGCTTGTGGCCATGGCCGGGTCAATCTCCACACCCAGGGCCTTTATCAGTCCATAGACCATCATGCCCGCCGCGGGAGAGGAAGGCGCGACCCACATGATATCGGCCGGGGCGGACCCGCCCGGCTTGAGGACGTCCAATTCGTGATGGTCGATGACGACAGTCCTGGCGAAGGAGACCCCTTCCAGCGCGGCGCGGGAAGGGGTTGAGCAGTCCACAAGGACGAGCGTGAAATCCATGGGCCGGCCGGGCAGGACGTTTCGGATGTCCTCCCATCCGGGAAGGAACCTGAAGGGCTCCGGTGTGCCGTCCCTGTTATAGGAAAGCGCCTCTTTCCCCAGGGCGCGAAGGGCCCCCGCAAGCGCGAGTGTCGAGCCCAGGGCATCGCCTTCCGGGTTTATATGGCTTGCGACAAGGAAGCGCCGGTTGGCCCCGTCCCTGATGAAATCAAGAAGCCCCGCGGGCGGGGTAAGGCCTGCCTCTTCGCCCCCGGCGGGACCGGAGACCGTTGCGGACCCCTCCAGCCTTGCCCGCGTGTCCAATGGGTTCATTCGTTCATTCCCCCCTGATCCCCCTTTATCTCCTTCAGGAGCCTGTCTATGCGGCTGCCGTACTCCACGGTGGTGTCCGTGTGGAACTCCAGGTCGGGGGTGACCTTCATCTTGACCCGCCTGCCCAGTTCCTGCCTGATGAAGCTTTTCGCGGATTTAAGTATTTCCAGCGTCTGCTCCCGCTCTTCCGGCTTTAGCGAGCTGACATAGACCCTGGCCAGCTTGAGGTCGTCCGTGACGGCGACGTCCATGACCGTGACGAAACCCATCCTCGGGTCCTTTAGCCGTCGGAGTATTATATCGGAGAGTTCTTCCTTCAGAAGGTCGGCGACTCTCCTGGATCGTTTATAAGGGAGCATTTTCATTGACGGTTTCCGACGGGTTTTTAGATTTTTTTATCCGCGAACTCCGCGGGATTTTATTTTTATCCGCGAACTCCGCGGATCAGGGCCCCGCGTTCCCGATCATTCGGGAAAGGATTTTTTATGGCGAAAGCTTGGCGGCCACCGTCTCCATTACGAAGTTTTCGAGGACGTCGCCCACCTTTATGTCGTTATAGTTTTCTATGAGGATGCCGCATTCGTAGCCGGTCTGGACCTCTTTTACATCTTCCTTGAACCTTTTGAGCGAGGCTATGCGCCCCTGGTAAACGACTATGTTGTCACGTATGACCCGGATGCCGTCGCTGACCCTGCTTATCATGCCGGAGATGACATGACAGCCCGCGATGGCGCCCAGCCTGGAGACGGTGAAGACCTGCCTGACCTCGGCCCGCCCGAGCGTCTTTTCCCTCACTGTCGGCTCGAGCATGCCTTCCAGGGCCTTCTTCACGTCGTCGACGGCCTCATAAATTATATTATACAGTCTTAAATCGACGCCTTCCTTCTCGGCAATCTGCTGCGCCTTTGTCTCCGGGCGCACGTTAAAACCCACAATGATGGCGTTGCTGGCGGCGGCAAGCATGACGTCTGATTCATTTATACCGCCTATGGAGGCGTGTATGACCCGGATCTTGACCTCCGGGTGGGTGATAGACTCGAAGGACCCCTTGATCGCCTCTATGGAGCCCTGCGCATCGGCCTTCAGCACGATAGCCAGCTCTTTGAGCTTGCCCTCCTTCATCTTGCTGTAAAGCTCCTCGAGGGTGATCTTTTTTACCGCGACCGTTTCCGTCTGCCTCTGTTTCTGGAGCCTGGAAAGGGCTATCTGCCTGGCCTTTCTTTCGTCATCCATCACGACAAAGGTATCGCCCGCGGCCGGCACGGTGTTGAAACCTATGACTTCAATGGGGGTTGACGGACCTGCTACGTCCGTCCGGTGCCCGGTCTCATCGTTCATGGCCCTGACCCTCCCCGCGTTCGCGCCGCAGAGAAAGACATCGCCTACCCGGAGCGTGCCGTTTTGCACAAGGATAGTGGCCACGGGACCCTTGCCCTTGTCCAGCCTGGCCTCTATTATGACCCCTTTGGCCATCCTGCCGGGGTCCGCCTTCAGCTCCAGCATATCCGCCTGCAGCAGCACCATTTCCAGGAGGCTTTCAATCCCTGTATTTTTCTTTGCCGATATCTCGGAAAATATGTTCTGCCCGCCCCACTCCTCGGAGACTATGCCCAATTCGGCCAGTTCCTGCCTGACGCGCTGGGGGTTGGCCTCCGGTTTGTCTATCTTGTTGACGGCCACGATTATGGGCACGCCCGCCGCCTTCGCGTGGTCGATGGCCTCTATCGTCTGGGGCTTTACGCCGTCATCCGCGGCGACGACCAGGATGACGATATCCGTGACCTTGGCGCCCCTGGCCCGGAGCGTGGTGAATGCCTCATGGCCCGGCGTGTCCAGGAACACTATCTGCCTGTCGCCAAGCCTCACTTTGTATGCGCCTATATGCTGGGTAATGCCCCCGGCCTCGCCGGCGGTAATATGGCTTTTTCTTACGGCGTCCAGCAGGGTGGTCTTGCCGTGGTCCACGTGTCCCATGATGGTTACCACCGGCGCCCGAGGTACCAGCTTCGAGACGTCCTGCTGCCTGGCCGCCTCTTCGGGGGCCGCCACATCCTCGGCGGCCGCGCCCTCCAGCTTGATCCCCATCCCCTCGGCGATCATCATGGCCGCGTCTATGTCTACAGGCTGGTTGATGGTCGGCATATAGCCCAGTTCCATGAACTTCTTTATTATCTCCGGCACCTTTACCCCTATAAGCTCGGCCAGCTCCTTGACCGTGGCCCCTTCCGCGATCTTGAGCTGTTTTTTCCTGGGCGCGGTGATGGCATGACCGGCAGGCATCTGCGGCTTCTCATGCCTGGCGAATTTCGGCTGCGGCCCGCCCCTTCCCTGCCTTCTTGCCGCCGGGCGCTGGTCCGCAAACTTCCTGGGTTCCACCTTCCTGATAGCCTGGAAGGCCCTCTGCATGCCGGGCTTCGCCTTGAACTTCTCCATCCGCTCGGCATCCATGTCCTTCTTGAACCTGTCGGGGACCTTCAGCTCCACTTCCTCATCCGGGGCGGCCGCGGGCGCGCCTTCAGGCGCTTCGATTTTTTCACCGGCAGCGGCAGGCAGGTCCGAAACGGCCTTTTTCGCTTCACCTTCGTCTTTGCCTTTGTCCCTCGGGGGATTGATCTGACGGGGCGCGACCGCTTTGAACCCGGTTTTTGCCGCCTCCGGCTTCAAGGGTTCGCGCCTTTCCCGGGCCTGTCTGGAGGCGGGCTGCGGAGTCGTCACGGAAGCGCCTTCGCCTGAGGGGAACGATTCCCTGAACCGGGCCTTGAGCCTGTCGGCCAGTTCATCCTCAATGCTCGAGGAGGCGGTTTTGCCGCTTATCCCCCATTCATCCAGCGCATCTAAAATGGGCTTTGAGTTCTTAAGCCCCAGCGCCTTGGCAAGCTCATGGATTCTCAATTTTTTATTTTCTGTCTTTCTTGTCATGTTCTTTATTTTTTGATTCCCGGTATTGTAACGGACGTATTAGTAATGGTATCATACAAGTCTGGTTTTAATCAAATTCAGAGGAGGATGGAGCACTTGGCCAGTTGCGAAATCTGCGGCAAGGCAAAGACCGTGGGCAATCACGTGAGCCACGCCAACAACAGGGTGAAAAAAGAGATCCGGCCAAACATACGGCGCAAAAAGCTCGTCATCGGGGGCACGGCGAAAACGGTTTCCATCTGCACCCGCTGTCTCCGGTCCGGCAATTTCAGATAGCGCCGTGGAGAGGCTTGGCAGCGGGCTTGCCGGGCTCATCCATAGACTGGGGCTCGAAGACGCAGTCAGACTTCACAGCATAAAGGCGCGTTGGCGCGAACTGCTTGGCGTACCTCTTTCCGAGCATCTGGAGCCGGGGTTCATCTCCGGCGCCACCCTTCATATCATCGCATCCTCTCCGCCCTGGCTTGAGCAGGCCGGCTTCTACCGCGAGGAACTATTAAAGAGGCTCCTGCCCCTGGGCGTCAGGGACTTGAAATTCAAACCCGGTCCCCCGGCCGGAAAAGGAGGCCGCCCCTCACGGACGGCGGATTCGGGTGGCCCTCCCCTGCTCACCAGCGAGGAAATGAAACAGGTTGACATAGCGGTCCATCCCGTAAAAGACGGGGAATTGAAGGAACTCTGCCGCGGGATAATGGCCAGGGCGATTGTGCGCGAGCGCGGGGCCTGTGACCGGAGACCTTGACTTTTCACGGGTTTAACGATATTTTGATTTTGTTTCACAGGTTGGATGCGCGTATGGATTTCACCCCTTCCTGGGCGCGGGAAGCGAGGAGGGGAAAAAACCGAGCTTCTTTTCGGAAGGAAGGGGCCTGCAAGTGAACATAAAACAAAAACGTCTTCTGGCAGCGATCGCCGTTACGATTGGGCTTGTCGCCCTTGGCACGCCCGGATGGGGTGAAAACGCCGGGCCGGGCCTGTACAAAGTCAAAAAAGGCGATACGCTGTGGGGGATCTCCCATGGCCAGATTAAAGACTCCTGGCAGTGGCCGTTCGTCTGGAGGGAAAATCCGAAGATCGAAAACCCGGACAGGATTTATCCAGGCCAGGAGATAAAAATACCCGTCGTGCCGTCCGGGGGAGAAGGCAAAGCGGCCTGCGCCGTCCCCGCACGTCCGGCCGCGGTATCAAAAACAACAATCCCTCTAAAGCCGGCCGTGGCAATAAAAGAGGCGAAAAAAACATCGCCCGTTAAAAAAACCGCAATGCCGGTTAAACATGAAAAACGATATCTCTTCAGTGAGAATGAGATAATCTCAAGCGGCTTTATCGCGAAAGAAATCAGGAGCGACGGGGTCGTGATGGCGTCGCCCGGCGGCCGGGAGATATTCGCCGTCGGGGATGACTTATATATTGAGCCGTCGGGGCCGGTAAGCAAGGGCGAAAAATTCCTCGTTACGCGTGTTTCGAAGGTAAATGACCCCGTGACAGGCGAGTTCGCCGGCTATCTGGTGGAGCCTCGCGGCCTTGCGCGGGTTGAAAGCCCGGTACAAAACGCGATAAATAAAGAAGGCGACGGAACGGCCTTCCGGGCTGCGGTCACCAGGACATTTGAAGGCATCCTGCCGGGCAACCTGCTTCTGAACTACAGGGAGCCGGAAAATGCCCCCAGGGGCGCGGGCAGGAAACCCATGGTGGAAGGCCATGTGCTGGCCCTGAAAGGGCAAGCGCTTGTCGGGGCTGAATTCGGCATCGCATACCTGAACAAGGGGAGTGCGGCGGGGCTTAAACCTGGAGACCTCCTGGAGACCATCAGCGGATACAAAAAAAACGCGCTTCTTCAGATCATAAGCGTGCGCCCGGAGACCGCCACCGCGGTTATCAGGGAAAGCCGGACGGTTGTGAGGCCGGGAGACAGGTTCGGGGCCGCGGAATAAGAGGCCGCCCGGGATTCCGGCGGAATCCGGGGCGGCTTTATTGAATATTGCCTGCGACAATTTTTGCCCGCAGGGAATCTACTGTGGTGTTTCATCGACGTTGTTTTTAAAGTCGCTGGATTCCGCCAGATTTTACCCGTTAAAAAAATAAAAACGGACCGCCTCCGGAACGACACAATCGAGCTCAAAATCCTGTTGCCTCGGAAACAGGCTGCAAACCGGCCGCCTGAGCAACGTTTTGAATGTTTTTGAATCACGGATTCAAGGATTTCAAGACAGGTCCAGGTTTCAGACGCCTGATGAGAGGAGATTCGTAAAACCGGGAGGCCCGGTCAGCCCAGGTTCTTGAGCGCCCTCAACCTGCTGGGGTGCTTCAGCTTCCTCAGCGCCTTCGCCTCGATCTGGCGCACTCTTTCGCGCGTGATGGAAAGATACCTGCCTACTTCCTCAAGCGTGTGGTCCCTGTCCGTGCCGATGCCGAAGCGCATCCTGATGACCTTTTCCTCTTTCGGCGTAAGCGTCTTCAGGACGCCCTGGATCTGCTCGGATATCTCCGATTTTTCCGCATCGGAATAAGGCGAAGGGCTGTTCTTGTCGCCGATGAAATCCTCAAGCTCGGTATCCTCGTCCCCAATGGGGGTCTGAAGGGCTATCGGGTCCTGGATGGCCCTGAAAACCTCATCAACCTTCCTTGCGGGCACCTGGAGCTTCTGGGCCAACTCCTCGTTGGTGGGCTCTCTGCCCAGTTGGTGGGTGAGTTCCCTCGATGCCTTCGTCACGCGATTGTAGAATTCCATCATGTGCACGGGGACCCTGATGGTCTTTGTCTGGTCTATAAGGGCCCTTGTTATCGCCTGCCGTATCCACCATGTGGCATAAGTGGAGAACTTGAACCCCTTCTCGTACTTGAATTTATCGACGGCCTTCATCAGGCCGATATTGCCCTCCTGTATAAGGTCGAGCAGCGGCAACCCCCGGCCGACGTAATTTTTGGCTATATTCACGACGAGCCTCAGGTTCCGGGTGATAAGCTCGTTTTTTGCCTCTATGACAAGAGTACTGGCCTTTTGGAGCCTTTCCCAGTTCCCCTTGAGGTTTTCCACCTTCATGCCGACTTCGGTCTCTATCTTCCTGGTCTCCTGCTGCAGTTCCCTGTAAAGGCCCTCCAGTTTCTTGGCCGAGATGTTGGGGCCCTTTTTGGATTTTTCCTTTATTATTCTTCTAAGCTCCTTGAGCGAGCCATACCTGCCCAGTCTTCCGTCGATATCGCGGATCTTGTCCGTTATCTCCTCAAGCCTGTGGAGCACCTTGCGAATCGCCTCGTCGGTTCTTTCGTCCTCGGTTATGCCTTCCTCGACGACCTCGATGGAAGCCTCCGCTTTCTTGAAAAGAGGCATGGCGACCACGACCTCTTTTATTATGTTTTTGCCCTGCTCAAGCTTTTTTGCAAGCTCGGTCTCCTCATCCTTCGTGAGAATGGATATGTTGCCCATCGAATGGAAATAGGCCTGCACGAGGTCCTCGGCCTTTTCATATTCCACGACCTCGGTTTCCTCGATCTCCATCTCCTCGGGCGGGCCTTCCTCAAAATCCACGACCTTTATACCCATATCCTGAAGGAGATCCATCAGCTCTTCTATCTCGTCCGGCGAGAAATACTCGGAAGGCAGGGCCTCGTTTATCTCGTCATAAGTGAGGATGCCCCGCCGCTTCCCCATGTCTATTATTTCCTCGAAGATATCCTTTTCCCGCATATCCGCAAATCTCCCCTTTTTAGGAGAAAATATAAAAAACCAACATTTTCCCTAATTAATTATAGCAGAAAACTATTGGTTGTCGAACAGATTGAATTCTTTAAAAAAAGAAAAAGTGGTTCTTTAAAAGGGGAAAAATGGGTCAAGCCTCACGGTCTATTAGTACTGGCCGGCTGAGCGTGTTACCACGCTTACACCTCCAGCCTATCGACCTGGTAGTCTACCAGGGACCTTCAGGGGCCATTTAAGGCCCGGGGAGACCTAATCTTGGGGTGGGCTTCACGCTTAGATGCTTTCAGCGTTTATCCCGTCCGGACATGGCTGCCCGGCATTGCCGCTGGTGCGACAACCGGAACACCAGAGGTCCGTCCATCCCGGTCCTCTCGTACTAGGGACGGGACCCCTCAA
>JAJYGJ010000116.1 GCA_021790695.1 Nitrospirota bacterium
GGGCCCCGGCCCGCACGCACATCACGCATATCTCACGCGATCTTTACTAAAAAGACCTCAAATGTTATCATGATTTGGTCGGAACATGAAACTCTGATCCCGCCTTGGCGGGATCATTCGTATGGAGAGGTGGCCGAGTCGGTCGAAGGCAGCCGCCTGCTAAGCGGTTGTGGGGGTAACACCTCACCCAGGGTTCGAATCCCTGCCTCTCCGCCATAACGGACCAAAATTCCGGGGTTGCGCCAAAGTCAGGGCAAGGAGGTTTGATGTTTAGAAAATCGTTTTTGCTTTTGCTGATCGTGGCAGTCGCCTTCGCGCTTTCGTTTGCTTCATGCAAGAAAAAAGAGGAAACCCCCGCCGCCCAGGGCCCGCAGACGCCAGGCATCAATATGCCGCTTACGGAGCCCCGCGTCACGGTCCCCGCGGACGTGAAAAAGACCTGGAGCGCCGTGGTGCTCGTTATCGAGGACAAGACAACGGGCAAGAGCAGCGAGGCCACTGTCAGGGTAGGATCGGATTACGGGATACCGGGGTCGGACATGAGGATACACGTCGCCGGCTTCCTGCCGGATTTCAGGATGTCGGACTCGGAAATAACATCCGCCTCGAATGAACCCAATAACCCGGCGGCAAGGGTGGAGGTTTTCAAGGGAAAAACGCGGATATTCAAGGGTTGGCTTTTTGTCTTATATCCGGCGATCCATCCGTTTCAAAACGACAGATACGGCGTAACGCTGAAGAAAGGCGTAAAGAAGGCCTGAAACTGGAAACTGTCTCAAAATTGATTCCGAAGCGAAAAAGAGAGGAAATGCGGCGGGAAGCGATTTTGAGATAAGGTTCTAAAGGGCCCCGCCGTAAAAATCATTTTTTACGGCGGGGTTTTAGTTTTGAGGCGCCGGATTATCTCTGCTTGAACGTCGAGCAGACCGCGTTGTTCTGTTGGGCAATGACGTCGATGCCTTCAGCCGAACATTCGAAATTCAGGTTGTGCCTGCAATTGTCCACCTTGCAAGCCCCCACGGTCCCGGTTTGCTCCGCGCCGCCCTTGTTGGAACTTCTGAAGAAGGTGTCACAGTAAGGTTGGGGGCCGCCGACCGTAATGGCCATCGCGTGACATTCGTTGCCCTGCTTGTAATAAGCGCAGTCAGAGGCGTTGCAGCTTTTGACAAGCGCCATCTGCATCGTTACCGTTGTTGGCATGGTGTTTCCTCCACCTCCTTTTTTAAAGCGCAGCCCGCATCCATCGACCGGCCCGCGGGCTTAATTTCATTCTAGCAGGGGCATCCCCGCTGTCAACCGGGCGCGTCGGCCATTTACGCGCGGGCCAAGGCCCGCGAAGGGGCGGAGTGCGGCCGACGGTTCGCTGCTCGCGCCAAGGCGGGATTCCGCGTAGGCCCGCAGGGCGCGTTCCGCTCGCCGCAAGCCGCACTCCGCTTATGAGACGGTGCGATGTGCGACTGTGATATAATTTCCAATGCCGGTAAAACTCCTGATATTCGATCTTGACGGCACGCTCATAGACACGCTTGCCGACATCACCAACTCCATCAATTATGCGTTTGGCAGGCACGGACTGAAAAAGACCCTCACGGAAAGGCAGGTAAGGGGCATGGTGGGCGAGGGTATCGCCAGGCTCATGGAAAAAGCGGCCGCGGCCGGGAAGGTCGGCGGAGGGAAGAAACTCACGGAGGAGCTGACCGGCGATTTCCTGGCCCATTACCGCAGGCACCTGCTGGATAATACCCGCGTCTATCCCGGCGTGACGGAGACGCTGCGGAAACTGGCCGGGTTTAAAAAGGCGATAATAACCAACAAACGCGTCTCGCTTTCAAAAAAGATATTGAAAGGGCTTGACCTCGCCGGCCAGTTCGATCTGGTGGTCGGCCCGGAGACCGCCGGCGCCGGGAAACCCTCTCCGGAACCCGTTTTCTACGTCCTCAGGAAATTGAAGGCGGCGCCCGGAGAGGCCGTTATGATCGGCGACAGCAGGCTTGATATCGAGAGCGGAAGGAATGCCGGGATCAAGTGCACCGTGGCCGTTACTTATGGTTATGGAAACAACCGGGGCTCCTTGAAAGGCGCGGATTACGTCATTGACAGCATGGAAGATCTGCTGGCAACACTGTACAGAAACGAGCCCATGCTCGACAGGCGAGCCGACCCCCGCATCTGAAACTCCGCCGGTAAATGGATCCCACGATCACGTCGGGGGATGAAATTTATTAACCTTATAAAGACAACGTCGCTGGATACCGGCTGGAGTTTGCCCCGTACCGCGATATAATATCTATCGGGATGCGGGGCCGGTATGACGAACCTTAATGCAACGTTAAGGTTAACAATACCAGTATGGTGTTTCAAAAATAAGTTCCAGTCAGTCATTCCGGCCCGAATTTTTTTGTATTACGGATGAAAACGGGCGGAATCCCTCCGAGAAAGAAGGATCCCCGAGATGCCGGACAGGCCGGGACAGGCTCCACTTCGCTTGGGGAGGCGGCATGTCAACGCGCGATTACCATGCGTGCGGGGAATATCCGGTTAATACCACATGGCAGGTACTTGCCCCCAGCCACTCCCCGCCGTCTCACCCGGCTTAAAGCCCTGGGGGTTCAGGCGGCGGCCGTCTTTGCGGCCTTTTTGGCCGCGGCCGCCTCAAAAACGGCCTGGGCGTTAAAAGTGCCGCCTATCGCCTGGACGGGGCATCTCGCGGTGCAGATGCCGCAGCCGATGCACCTGGACTGATCTATCCGGTGCTTCTGTTTGAGGACTCCCGATGCGGCATCCACCGGGCAGACCTTCTGACACATGCCGCAGCCGATGCAGTTGTCCATGACAAGGGCCTTGGGCCTGGCGGGTATATAGTCCCTGATGGCGCCGGTCGGGCACCTGCGGGCGCAAAGCCCGCAGACCTTGCATTTGTTTATGTCTATCACGCCCAGGTTGCCCGCAACCGAGACGGCCTCGAACGGGCAGACCTTTGAGCACGTCCCGCAGGCTATGCAGCCCACCTCGCAGTTCTTCCTCGTGTCCACTCCCTTGTCCTTCGAGTGGCAGGCCACAAGCACTTCCCTGGAGGCCGGCAGCACCTCAATGACCTTCAGCGGACAGGCCGCCTCGCATTTGCGGCATCCGGTGCACTTGGCGATGTCCACGAACGGAAGGCCGTCCGCCGTCATGGTTATGGCGCCGAAGGGGCAGATCCCGGCGCAGGTGCCGTAGCCCAGGCAGCCGTACCTGCAGGCCTTGTCCCCGCCGCCCGCCAGCACCGCGGCCCGGCAGTCCCGGACGCCTTCGTAGTCATACCGCTTCTGCGATTTCGAGCATCCCCCCTGGCACATGACGCGGGCGAACTCGGGCTCCTTGGCTTCCGCCGCCTTGCCCGTGATGGCCGACACCTGCAGGGCCACGGCCGCCTTGCCCGGCGCGCAGAGATGCGGCGGGACTTCCGGCTTTGTGGCGACGGCCTCGGCGTAGCTCTGGCAGCCGGCAAAGCCGCAGGCCCCGCAGTTGGCCCCCGGAAGGACATTGCGCACCTGGGAGACCTTGGGGTCCTCTTTCACCGCGAATTTCTGGGCCGCCAGCGCCAGCCCGAACCCGAAGAGCGCGCCCATACCGCCCAGGAAGATCAGGCTGAGCTTTATGATTTCAATGGGATGAAACGCAGAGCCGTCCGGTCCGGCCGAAGCCGCCTTCACCATCGGAAGAAGATAATGGGAACCGGCCGCCCTTATTATCCCGGCTAAAACTCCCAGTATGTTAAGGCCCTCCGCAGCATGCATCATTTCACCCCTTTATAAAAGCGATTCTTTTGTTTTTTTATTTTAACACCCTGGTCAAAGCGTAATCAAACCGGAAAAACCTATAAAAGCCAGCGCTATGAGTCCGGTGAGGATAAAGGATATCGGCAGCCCCCTGAAGGGTCTAGGCACGTCCGCGACCTCCAGCTTTTCACGAATGCTCGCCATGATTATCAGGGCGAGGGCGAAACCCAGGCCCGAGCCGAGGCCGAATACTATCGACTGTATGAAGGTATAGCCCGAATCGGCGTTTATGAGAGGCACGGCAAGGATGATGCAGTTGGTGACTATCAGGGCGAGATAGACGCCCAGTTTGTAGTACAGGCCCGGCGCGACCTTCCTCATCATCGTGTCGGCCGCCTGGACAAAACCCGCCACTATGACTATGAAGACCAGTATCTTCAGGA
>JAJYGJ010000232.1 GCA_021790695.1 Nitrospirota bacterium
ATAATGCGCAAAATCCATATGGGATACTTTATTGGCAAACACGGGAATGAACGGCATGGAATGGCTGACCAGCCCGCCGTTGCCATGATTGCAGACGTCAAGAGCCAAAAGGGAGGTTGTTTTGCCCGAGAACGGGTTCTCCACGCGCGTGCATCCGAGAGGCACAAGCGAGACCGCAAGAAAGACCAGTATTGACACTGCCACGGCTCTCATGCGATATGCTATTATACCGCCGCATGCGATGTCAATAAAATTGAATCCGGGGCATGATTATTGTGCGGATCCGTCGTCCGGCGGCCAGGTTTTGCCGTTTTGCAGGATGCTTGACCGCACTAACGCCTGTTTTCCATTTGGCGCTTTCACGCGCTCTCACACGCTACCTTGACAGAGTTCAAGGCTTTCCTTATACTGCAATGGCAGCTATTGCGGAAGGAGGTGGACAGGTGATCGCCCATTTCATGCCGGGGCTTTTTAAAGCCGGCTTTGGCTGACGATGCTCGTCAAAAGCCTGGTCGAGGTTTTCCGGCTATGGAGTTCGGCGGTCATTCCAGTTCACGCTCCAAAATAACACTTAATCCGCCTCTTTAAATCCGACCCAACCCGCTAACAAGAACTCCGTAGGGGAAAAAAGCATTTCTAAACCTCAAAGCTGCGCTGGCAAGTATTGTCTGCCAGGCATGCTGAAATTCTTTTGAGGTTTATACTCCGACCTTGCTGATCCGGCATTACAACAGACTTGTTTACTTTCCGGAACTGAATTTTTGCAGCGTCTGGACAGAAGGGTTTTATAAATTAAAAAATTTGGAGGTCATATGAGCGGAAAAGACTACACGAAGATGTGGGAAGGGCTCAGGAAGCATTATCCGGTTTTATTAATTGCGGCATGCATGTTTTTTGCCGCCAACGCCGCATGGGCCGCCGGGTACAACGCAAAGACGCTGGCGCGGATCAATGAGCTTCGGCAGATAGACGCGCAATACGGCGATATGCCCGCGAGCCTCGGCCCCGGGATTACCGTCGTAAGCGGGGACGAGGTCAAGGCATTGATGGCAAAGGGGGTAGAGGTCATTGACACCCGCGGCAAATCACCGTATGAAAGAAAGAGGATCGAAGGCGCCAAGTGGCTTTTCTGCGACGACCTTCTTAAGAATCCGGCCCTGGCCGGAGGCCTTGACAAATCAAGGCCGTATGTATTGTATTGCAGCGGCATAAAATGCTGGAGGTCCCCCGCCGTTGCGCTCATGCTTCGCGATCTGGGGTTCAAGAAACTCTACTGGTACCGGCTTGGTTTTTCCGACTGGGAGGCGAGGAGATATCCCACGCAATAGGTCCTCTCCGGTGGGAGGAAGGGCTCGGGGGGGGCTGGCAGGCCCCCCTCCAAAAATGGAAAGAGAGGCATGAAAATGGTAATTGACGCAAGGGGGCTTGGATGCCCCAAGCCGGTCATGATGGCGCAGGAAGCCCTGTCCTGGATACAGGATGGCATAGTGGAAGTCCTAGTGGACAATTACGGTTCATCGGAAAACGTTTTGATGTTCGCTCAAAGCGCCGGCTGCCTTGCCGAAGTTCCCAGGGAAGGCCAGGACTTCCCTGGGATGACCCTTATCCGGTGCGCGGTGATATTGCGGACGGGCGCGGCCTGATTTTAACGACTGGAGCGCGTTCGCGGTCAAGGTTCAACTCGCAGTCCATGTCCCTTCCGGGGGAGGCGGTCGCTTTCAGTCAAGATCTTGGCGGCATAATATGAATATTCAATTTAGCAATTATAATGCGCCGGCTCTCCAGCGGACAGGGCAGATGAATTTCAACCCGGTTCCCATCGAGCCATAAGCTCTTTGCCTCGGTAAAATCGATACCATGTTTTTATCTTATTTGCCGCGTTTTTAGCCGGGTCCCATTCAAACTCTTCATATTCTCGTTATACACCTGCTGTGCAAATTTTGCACAATATACGCAGTTTGGACGAAAAAACATACATGATCCGGAATATCGGGTTTTTTGCCGTTCCGGGTGACCATGGGGGAAAGCCCCCATACCTTGAAGGGTGGGCGGGCGGGTCACAATGAAAGCCTTACGCCAGAATTATCTGGTCTCTGCCCTGGTGTTTCGCCTTGAAGAGCGCGTCGTCGGCAAGCGTGATAAGCTCGTCAGCGCTGTTTATTCTTGCATCCGGGCACGTGGAGATACCCATGCTGACGGTAATGCCGGCCTTTTCATCGAGCGCCTTGAAACTGTGGTCCCTTATCAGTTCGCTCAGCCTGCTTGCCTCCGTCATGGCCCCGCTGACGGGCGTCTGGGTGAGCAGAAGCACGAACTCTTCGCCCCCGTAACGCGCGAAAACGTCCGTCTTCCTGACCTCTTTTTTCACGATCTGGGCAAATTCCCTGAGTACGATGTCGCCAGCCTTGTGCCCGTAAGTGTCGTTTATCTTCTTGAAGTGATCGATATCGAACATTATGCAGCTAAGGGGGCAGCCGTAGCGTTTTGCCCTCTGGAATTCGCCCTCCATCCTGTGGTAGAGGTAGCGTATATTGTAGGCGCCTGTCAGGTAATCCGTTATCGACAGCCGCTCAAGCCTGGTCTTCTCCTTGACCAGCCTCTCAAAGAGAAAGGCGTTATAAAGCGGGTTGACCGCGGCCCTGGCGATCTCCTGGCAGAATTTTATCTCCCGTTCGGTGAAGGAGCGGGCGTTCCTGGCGGTCCTCAAAAAGAGGCTCCCAATCACCTCGTCCCTGTAAAGAATCGGAATCACGACGATGGTCCTGATATCCAGCGCCTTCATGAGCCCGGAGACGGACTTCATCATGGGGTCCTTCCGCGCATCCTTTATGATCACGGGTTTTCCGAACCTGTTGGCCCTCCTTATCTCGGGATATTTGCTCAGATCGAGCCTGAGTTCCTTCAAATCCGGTATCTCGCTCGAGGAGACCACATGGGCATAGCGCTTCTCCCCATGCGTCAGCCCTATTATGCAGCAGCGGCTCACGTTCAACGACTTGCTGAGCGTTTCGACCATGAAGTCCAGGACTTCGCGGGGGTTTAGGGTGGAGGACATGAGGTAGACCAGCTCTACAATGGTCTCCAGGTCTTTCACCTTGCCGCTCAGGCCGTCGGAGAAGCTCTGCCTGTTTCTGAGGACTTTCAGTTTGTAATCCAGATCGTCCTCGTGAAAGGGCGCCATAAGGTAGAACTCTATATTGTTGTCTATGACCCGGGAGAGACCGCCGGACAGGTCCTTTTCGACCATCGCGACAATCGGCAGCCGCCTGGCAATGGGGGCCACTTCGTCGAGGCAGCCTTGCGTGCCGGCGATAATGGCGCAGCCTCCGGCCAAGCTTTCCTTCAGCCCGGGCACGTCCTCGAAAAAGGCCGCAGAATATTCACTCCTGCCCCTGAAAAAATTCTTCAGGAACTTGAGGGTTTCGTGATCCTTGTCATAGACAGAAATCAGGCATTTATCCATGACTACGGAATATTACAGATAAACCGCGGATAAATCAAGAGCAAATCAAACACCCTCACCCTTGTCCCTGAACTCCTCGAAAACCCAGGTCGACAGGTACCTCTCGCCAGTGTCGGGCAGAATGACCACTATCAGCTTGCCTTCGTTTTCCGGCCTCCGGGCGACCTCAACCGCCGCCCAGGCCGCGGCCCCCGAGGAAATGCCGCACAGTATGCCCTCTTCTCTTGCAAGCCTTCTGGTCATGGCCCCCGCGTCTTCGTTTGAAACCGTTACGACCTCATCCAGGAGATCGACCTTGAGGACCTCCGATATGAACCCGGCGCCAATTCCCGGTATCTTGTGGGGCCCCGGACGGCCTCCGGAAAGCACGGGCGAGTCCGCGGGCTCGACCGCTATAGCCTTGAAGGACGGTCTTCTCTGCTTGAGCAACCCGGCAACCCCGGTGATCGTGCCGCCTGTGCCGACCCCGGCCACCAGAAGGTCCACCTTCCCGTCCGTATCGCGCCAGATCTCTTCCGCGGTAGTCTTTCTGTGGATTTCAGGATTTGCCTGATTTTTAAACTGCATCGGGATAAAACCGCCGGGAAGCGACCTGGCTATCTCGCCGGCCTTTTCAACTGCGCCGCTCATCCCGTCTTCCGCCGGGGTGAGGACC
>JAJYGJ010000200.1 GCA_021790695.1 Nitrospirota bacterium
AACCCTCCCGGTGGTATTTTAAGGAAATTACACACCTTTTGGGAATAGCTGAAATTAATTTGCAAAATTTTTGATTTGGAAATTCAGGTCAAGCTGTTTTCCAATATGAGATTGTCACGCGGAATGAAATTTCTTACAATTCGCGCGACCAGCGATGTAAAAATGAGCATCAGTTACAACCGGAAAGAAACAGTTTTAGGAAATTGAAACAATACAACATAGGAGGGGAAAATGAAACCTGTATTCAGGCGGAATGCGCGTCTATTTTCGAGAGAAACCCTCCCGGCACGGCTGAAACGCGCGGCGGCGCTGGTGTGCTGTCCCGGAAATAACCTCAAAAGGGTGTCATGGCGGGACTGAAACGGCATTGCGGCGCCACCGGGCGGGGACTTTCCTGATAAAATAAAAGGGATGCTATCCGCCGGCAAGACAGGAGGATTCAGGCTGGTCTCGGGCTTCGAGCCCAGGGGCGATCAGCCCAGGGCCATAGAAGCGCTTACAAAGGGGCTCGAAGGCGGCAAAAAACACCAGGTGCTCCTTGGCGTCACGGGCTCCGGCAAGACCTTCACGATCGCCAACGTCGTGGCCAGGACGGGACGCCCCACCCTTCTGATAGCCCATAACAAGACCCTGGCCGCGCAGCTTTACGGCGAGATGAAGGAGCTTTTCCCGGAAAACAGCGTCGAATACTTCGTAAGCTACTACGATTACTACCAGCCGGAGGCCTATCTGCCCGCCTCGGACACCTACATCGAAAAGGACTCGGCGATAAACGACGACATAGACAGGCTCAGGCACTCGGCGACCCGCGCCGTCCTGCTGCGCCGGGACGTGATAGTGGTGGCCTCGGTCTCCTGCATTTACGGCATCGGCTCGCCCGACGATTACATGGCCATGCACCTGGTCCTGGAGGAGGGGATGCGCACCTCCCGCAACGCCATCCTGAAACGGCTCGTGGAGATGCAGTACGCAAGGTCCGAGCCCGATTTTACAAGGGGCGATTTCAGGGTGAGGGGCGATATCGTGGAGGTCTTCCCCTCCTTCTCGGCCGACAAGGCGCTCAGGATCGAGTTTTTCGGAGACGACATCGACGCCCTCTGGGAGTTCGATCCGCTCACGGGCGACAGGCTCCGCCGCTTCGGCAGGTTCGCCCTTTTCCCGAACAGCCACTGGATCACCCCCAGGGAGAGGCTTCAGCCCGCCCTGGCCGGCATAGAGACGGAACTCCGCGAGCGCATACAATTTTTCGAGAAACTGGGCAAGACGATGGAGGCCAGGCGCATAGAGCAGAGGACGATATTCGACCTGGAGATGCTCAAGGAATTCGGCTACTGCCACGGCATCGAGAACTATTCGCGCCACTTGAGCGGGAGGCTGCCCGGCGAGCCGCCCTTCACCCTCATAGACTATTTCCCGGACGACATGCTGATGGTGATAGACGAATCCCATGCCACGGTGCCACAGATAGGCGGCATGTACGAGGGCGACCGCTCCCGGAAGCAGACCCTGATCGACTACGGTTTCCGGCTGCCCTCCGCGCTGGACAACCGCCCTCTGAAATGGAGCGAGTTCGAGCACCGGCAGAAGCGGACCATATACGTCTCCGCGACACCGGCGCCCTTTGAGCTGGGCAGGGCCGGAGGGGCGGTCGTGGAACAGATAGCCCGGCCCACGGGCCTCCTGGACCCGAAGATAACGGTAAAGCCCGCGTCCGGCCAGGTGGACGACCTCCTGGGCGAGATAGGAAAAAGGGCGAAGACGGGGGAACGCGTGCTCGTGACTACCCTCACAAAGAAGATGGCAGAGGACCTGACCGACCATTACATCCAGCTTGGCGTCAAGGCCCGCTATCTCCACTCCGACATCGACACGCTGGAGCGCGTGGAGATACTGAGGGACCTGCGCCTCGGCGTCTTTGACGTGCTCGTGGGGATAAACCTCCTTCGAGAGGGGCTCGATCTGCCGGAGGTCTCGCTGGTGGCGATCATGGACGCGGACAAGGAGGGGTTTTTGCGCTCGGAGCGCTCCCTGATACAGACCGCGGGGAGGACCGCCAGGAACGTAAACGGCGAGGTCATCTTCTATGCCGACACGGTGACGGCCTCGATGCAAAAGGCAATCGACGAGACCATGAGGCGGCGGCGCATCCAGGAGGAATATAACAGGGCAAACGGCATAGAGCCCCGGACCGTGAAGTCCAGTATAAAAGACATCCTGGGCAGCATCTACGAGCGCGACTATTTCACCGTCCGGGAGGAGCCGGAGGTCCAATATGAATCCGTGAGCGAGCAAACACTGGCCTCTCTTGAGAAGCAGATGAAGGATGCCGCCGCCAAACTGGAATTCGAAAAGGCCGCCGCCATCCGGGACAGGATAAGGAAGATGAAGCAGATGATGCTGGAGATAGGCTACAAGGAAAAACCGGCCGCGGTGAAAACCGGGGGCTCAAAAAAGGCGGGGAGCACGAAGGGCCGCCATCCGGTCCGGAAAACCCGGAAAAGGTAATGTCGGAGTGGGGCCGACGGTTCGGCTCCTCACGCCAATTCGGGACGGCACTTCACGCGCGGGTTTCACCGGGGCCTTCCGGCCCTGGGGGCCGGGTGGCGGCCGGGAGAGGTATGGTAAAATTGGTTCATGGCGATACTCGATGAAATCCTTCTGAAGCGGAAAGAGAGGCTCGCCGCCGAAAAGAGGCGGCGGCCGATTGGCGAGATAAAATCCCGGGTCGGGGACGCCGGGCCCCCGAAGGACTTTTACAGTGCGATAAAGAGAAAAAGAGAAAGCGGGATAAACCTGATCGCGGAGGTCAAGAAGGCGTCGCCCTCGATGGGCCTTATCAGGGCGGATTTCGACCCGGCCGGCATCGCGGCCTTATACAGGGAGCGGGCCGCGGCAATCTCCGTACTCACCGAGGAGGATTTTTTCCAGGGCTCACTTTCATATCTGGATATCGTGAAAAAAACTTCCGGCAGGCCCGTCCTGAGGAAGGATTTTATCTTCGACCCCTATCAGATTTATGAAGCGAGGGCGGCGGGCGCGGACGCGCTCCTGCTCATAGCTAAGATACTGGGGTTGCACCAGGCCGGGGAGTTTCTGGCCATGGCCCGCGAGCTTGGCCTGGGCGTTTTATTCGAAACGCACGATTTCAAGGACCTCGAAGCGGCCCTCCGCCTGGACGCGCCGGTAATCGGCATAAACAACAGGGACCTGGAGACCCTGAGGGTGGACATAGAGACCACATTCAGGCTCAAAAGGGAAATCCCCGCGGGAAGGCCCGTCGTCTCTGAAAGCGGGATAGGCGGCAGGGCGGACGTCCTCCGGCTGGAAGATGCCGGGGTGGACGCCATACTCGTCGGGACCACCCTCATGAAGGCTTCCGACATAACCAAAACGATAGACGGCCTCATGGGCGTCTCCGCTCAAAGTTTTTAAAAAGATGGTAAAGGTCAAGATCTGCGGGATAACAAACCATGACGACGCGCTCGCCGCGGCCGAGTTCGGGGCCGACGCCCTGGGGTTCGTCTTCTACAAAAAAAGCCCCCGGCACATAACGCCGGAAAAGGCCGCCCAAATAATATACCGGCTTCCTCCGTTCGTGGCCGCCGTGGGGGTATTCGTCGATGAAAAAAAAGAGGAGATCGAAAAGATAATGGGCCGGATCGGCCTGGACGCCGCCCAGTTCCACGGCAACGAGCCGCCCGAGGCCTGCGAAATCCCGCGAAGGACGATCAAGGCCATCCGGGTGAAGGAGCTTACGGACCTGGACCCCATGAGGCACTACCGGGTGTCGGCATTCCTGCTGGACGCTTACGCGCCCGGGGCCCTGGGCGGCACCGGGCAGGTCTTCAACTGGAGCATTGCGATCGACGCCAGGGCTTACGGCAAGATCATCCTCGCGGGCGGCCTTACGCCGGATAACGTGGCCGTGGCGGTACGGATGGTGAAACCCTACGGCGTGGATGTATCCTCCGGCGTGGAACTGGAGCCCGGCATAAAGGACCACGAGAAGCTGCGGCTTTTCATCCAGCGGGCGAAAGAGGCGATCCCGGTGCCAGGATGGGTGCCGTAAGCGGCGGACCGGGCAATGGCGGAGTTAGCGACACATAGCTTATTTTTCGTTGCCGATGCCGCCCCGGACTGAAGCGATAAGGGCCATCCACTGAGCACTCCCTCGCGCACCGGGTGCCCTTCAGGGCTCTGTGGATGGCCCGGCGGAAAGAGGCTTGCAAGGGGTCCCCGGAAAGCCGCAGGCTTTTTGGGGCAAGCGCGGCATAAAAAAAGCTCAAAGAGCGAGTGCCGCCATTGCCCGGCCCGCTGCCTGGGTCCCCTTTACGGCTGTTCCCTGAGAGGGGTCGCGACCCGGATGACCGTCTTTACATTTCCCCTCGCGTTGAAATCGCCGGTCACTTCGAGATAACGGGGGACTAATCCCTTTTCAAGCTCGTCGAATATCCGGTTTGCCGCCGCCTCATGGGAGATGTATTCGCCGCGGAAGGAGTTCAGGAAGAGTTTAAGGGATTTCAGCTCCACTATCTTTTTGCCCGGCACGTAACGGACGCGGATGGACGCGAAATCGGGATACCCGGAGCGCGGACAAAGACAGGTGAACTCCGGGAATTCTATGTTTATCTCATAGTCCCGCTCAAAGGCCGGGTTGTCCCAGAACTCCAGGGCCTGCGCCCTGATCGCCTTGTCGCCGTACAGCCCGGCCACGGCGGCGGCCGCGCATCTTCCCCTGGCCGCCTTTTGCCTTTTCCCTTTTTCCTTTTTTGACGCGGGGCGCGCCTTTGAGCCCGCGCCGGTCCTTTCCGCGCTCATATCTTTTTGACGAATATCCCCTTTGCCACTTCCTCGTCCACCGCGATTGTGGTCTCGTCCACTTTCAGCACATAGGACGGCTTTTTCTGAATGAGCCTGACTTCGGCGCCCGCCACAAGCCCGATGCCGGCCAGCCTGTCTATCATCGGGGTCCTCAGAAAGACCACCTTGAACTCCTCGCCGACCTGCGAATCGGCAAGGGAGGCCACCAGAGGAGTGACCTTTCTTGCATAGAGCCGGCAGCATTTGCCCCTGGGAATGGGCCTGTTATGGGGACAGGTGGGCGGATGGCCCAGAAACGTGCAGATGGCCTCTTCCACCTCCGGGCTGATGGCGTGCTCGAACCTGCATGCGTCCACCTCATATTCGGGCAGGGCGAGGATATCGGCAAAAAGCCTCTCGGCCAGCCTGTGCCTGCGGGTTATGTCCCTTGCGCGAAGTCTGCCGGCCTCGGTAAAGTCCACCTTGCCGTCCGAGATGGTGACAAGCCCGTCGGTCTGCATCGCGAGGACGGACGGCCCGTCTTTAACCTCCGATTGCAGTTGCAACTCCGATTGCAGTTGCTCGAGAGTGGCCTGTCTGCCCTGCTCCTGAAACTCCCACAGGGTCTCCAGGGCTTCGTCCTCGAACTGCCTTTTTTCGGTCTCCGGAGCGGCGCGGGGCCGGCGAAGCTCTTCCGGTATCATGCGGATCTCCCCCTGTCGGCCTTATCACCGCGGCGTCTCATCAATTTGCGTTCCATCAATTTTCCAATTGTATCATATCGGGCCCGGGCCTCAGACGGAGACCCTGAAATACCTGAGCGCCCAGTTCAGTATTCCGCCCACGATTATCGCGGCCGGGGTTATTATCGCCATCATCGCCACGGCGATGCCCATGCCCTTTTCCTTTATGATGATGAAAAAGCTGGCGAGGCACGGAACGAAAAGCGTTATGGTGACGATGCTCACGAGGGACTGGACGTCGGTAAGCAGCCCCGCCCTGTGCATGGCGAAGAGGCCGGCCGCGCCGTAATCCCGTCTAAGGAAGCCCACTATGAAGGCCTCGGCCGTCCCGCGCGGCAGCCCCAGCACGCCCACGACAACGGGCGAGGCCGCCCTTTCGATGAGGCCCAGCAGATTGAGCTTGTCGAGCCCGAAGAGCACCAGCGTGCCCAGTATGAAGAGGGGAACGGCCTCCTTCAGGTACCAGACGACCCTGTTTGCCGTCTTCAGGGCTACGTTCTGAAACGCGGGCTTCCGCAGGGGCGGTATCTCGATGAAAAAGTCCGAACGCTCCCCCGGCAGTATGCTGGCCGCCAGCCGGCCGGCGACAAGCATGATGCCCACCACGCACAGCAGCCATATCGACACCGCCTTCATCGAAAGCGAGGAGAGCATGCCCAGTATCACGCCAAGCTGCGCCGAGCACGGCACGGCCAGCGACAGAAGGAATATCGCGATGAGCCTGTCGCGCCGGCTCTCCAGTATGCGGGTGGTCATGACGGCCATGGTGCCGCAGCCGAGCCCCAGCACCATCGGCAGAACCGCCTTGCCGGAGAGCCCCATCATCTTGAAAAACCTGTTCGTCATGATCGCAAGCCTGGGCAGATAGCCGCTGTCCTCGAGGATGGAGAAGGCTATGAAGAATGTGGAAGTTATCGGCAGCACTATCGCGATCGAGTAGGAAAGGGCCATGGTGATCACGCCGTAGCGGCCGACGAACATGTCCCTGATGAAGGGCACGGGGACGAAGCCGAAGACCTTTATGAACATCGGGTTCAGGTACCGGCCGAAGATGACGCGCTCCAGGAAATCCACGAACGTGCCCGCCCCAAGCACCCCGACGAATTCGTAAAGCCCGAAGAGCACCATGAGCAGAAACGGGAACCCCCAGAGAGGGTGGATCATGGACTTGCCCAGAATGGAGACAAGCCTGTTTTCCTTGTGCGGGACTTTCCTTAAGACGGCGGCCGTGATCTCCGACACCTTCCTGAGGCGCGCCTCGCTGATGTATTGCCCTATCTTGTGGTAGCCGCCTTCACCGGCGGCCTCGGGCGGCGTCGCCAGTTTCAGGGCGCACTCGTCCCTGACGGCCTCGATCGCCTCTATCGCACCCTCCTCCAGGTTCGCCTTGAGCCACCCGGCCAGGCTCTTGTCGCCCGCCAGCACCATGAGGGCGATCGAGCGGCCGGAGATGTGCGTCCGCGGAATAAAAGAGGCGATCTTTTCGATATACTCTTCCGCGGCCCTGTAATTCACGGACAACGCCCGGGGCACGCTTCCGCCCGCGGAAATCGCCGCGGTCAGCTCCTTCAGTCCCCTTCGCTCCGGGGCCACGGTGCCCAAGACCGGGACCCCCAGCATCCCGGCCAGCGCCTGCTTGTCGACCCGGATGCCGCTGTCCATGGCCTCATCTTCCATGTTCAGGTCAAGGACGACCGGCAGCCCCATCTCGGCAAGCTGTATGGTTATGGAGAGCGTGCGCTTGAGGTTTTTCATGTCGCCAACCTGCACGACAAGCTCCGGGCGGTCGGAAAGCAGTATGTCCCTGGTGACGCGCTCGTCCTCGCTCATGGGCAGCAGGTTGTTGACGCCGGGGGTGTCCACTACAATGTAACGCCTGGCCCCGAGGCTCATATTGCCGGAGGAGACCTCAACCGTGGTGCCCGGGTAGTTGGAGACCGTGACGTACCTGCCCGTCAAGAACCCGAAGATGACGCTTTTCCCCACGTTGGGATTGCCTATGAGGACGATCCGCTTGAGCGGCCCTTTTGCCTGCGTCCCCCCGTCTCGCGCCCCATCCCTGGCCGATACCCCGCCTTTTCCGCTCGTACCTGTCCTGCCCGGCATGTCCCTCAGATTTCCTCCCGCGGCGGCAGCATGAATGCGCCTTCAGATAATATTGAGACTCAGTTTCGTCTGACTATTGTAGTGAAGGGACGGTCTTCTTGTCAAAAACATTATTGGTAACAATGAACCGCCCCGCTCAGTGCAGGCCGCGGGGGACCGCACGGGTTCAGGGCTGCATTAATTTGGCCCTGGCGGCGGCGACGAGCCCGCCCCCGGGGTAGGTCTTAAGCTCCGAGGCGGCCTCGAGGAGCCGGCGTGCACGGCTCTTTTCCAGATCATCCGGATCGCCTTCGATCCAGCCCTCGACCCGCACCTTCTGCCCGACGGGAAGGGCGTTCCTGAACCTCACCGAAATCTCCGCCGTCACCGGCATTTGGCCGGCCTTTATCGCGGCGTGGGCCATGGCCTCATCGAGTATGGCGGAGATTATGCCCCCGTGGACTATGCCCTTGTAGCCCTGATGCCGTCTTTCGGGCGTAAAAAACGCCATTACCCCGCGGCCTCCGCCTTCAAACACGAGATGGAGCCCTTCCGGGTTTTCCCGGCCGCAGGCGAAACAGTAATGGTCGTCCTCGAGCTTCATTTCCCGGCCGCCCGCTACTGGTTCATCCTCTCAAGGAACTCCTTATTGCTCTTGGTGCCCCGCAGCTTGTCCAAAAGAAACTCCATGCTCTCGACCGCTCCCAGCGGGGAGAGCACCTTCCTCAGTATCCACATCTTCCTCAGGGTCTCCCTGTCCACAAGCAGCTCCTCTTTCCTGGTGCCCGACGCGTTGATGTCTATGCTCGGGAATATCCGCTTGTCGACGAGTTTCCTGTCCAGGTGAAGCTCCATATTGCCCGTCCCCTTGAACTCCTCGAAGATCACGTCGTCCATGCGGCTTCCCGTGTCCACGAGGGCGGTGGCGAGGATCGTAAGGCTCCCCCCGTTTTCGATATTCCTGGCGGTGCCGAAAAAGCGCTTCGGTTTCTGGAGGGCGTTGGAGTCCAGCCCGCCCGAGAGGACCTTGCCGCTTGTAGGGATGATTGCGTTATAGGCCCTGGCGAGCCTCGTTACGCTGTCCAGGAGGATGACGACGTCCCTGCCCGTCTCGACGAGCCTCTTGGCGCGCTCTATGACCATCTCCGAGACCTGGCAGTGCCTCTGGGGCGGCTCGTCGAACGTGGAGCTTATGATCTCGGCCGAGGGGACCTGCCTTTTCCAGTCGGTCACCTCCTCAGGCCTCTCGTCAATGAGCAGGATTATGAGGTGGACTTCGCGGTTGTTTTTCTTTACGGCCCTCGCTATGGATTGCAGCAGCATCGTCTTACCCGTTCTGGGGGCGGCCACTATCATGCCTCTCTGCCCCTTGCCCAGCGGGGTAATCAGCTCCATGACCCTGGTCGAGAAATCGACCGCGTCGTATTCCAGCTTAATGCGTTCAGTGGGGTAATAGGGGGTAAGGTTGTCGAAAAGCGCCCTGCTTACGGAATCGTCCGGCGACTCGTGGTTGACGGCCTCGACCTTGAGAAGGGCGAAATACCGCTCCGCCTCCTTGGGCGGTCTTATATGCCCCGAGACGAGATCGCCCGTGCGCAGATTGAACCTGCGTATCTGGGAAGGCGATACATATATGTCATCGGGCCCCGGAAGATAACTGTAGTCGGGCGACCGCAAAAAACCGAAGCCGTCCGGCAGAATTTCGAGCACCCCCTCCCCGAAGACATTGCCCGTCTTCTGCGCATGGGCCTGAAGTATGGCGAATATCAGGTCCTGCTTCCTGAGACCGCTGGCGCCGTCCACCTTGAGCTCCCTTGCTATCTTGGTCAGCTCCTCGATCGTCTTTTCCTTGAGTTCCGATATGGAAACATCCTGCATCATGCTGGTCTTCTCCTAGAAATGTTTGCTGGCAGTTTTAAATTGCCGGTAGGCCAGGCCTATCCTCTCATTCCGAATCTGCTTTTCCCCGCGGCAAGAGGACTGGCCCACAAGGGACTGGTGTATTCCCCGCGGGGAATACGCTTGATGTCCATATTATTCCAAAGCCAGTTTTCCGGATACGGGATTTGAAGAAAAATCTTATTTACGTTCCCCGGATGAAAAATACACAAAAACACCCTTGTTTGTCAATGGCACCTGTTTTAAACGGGCCAGCGTAACCGATGTGAGGCTGGCATCTGCGTGCTCCTTGAGGCAGGGAACAAGCGGACGGATACGCAGGCGCCGCATCTTCACGGACCTTTTGCTCTTCGCCCTCGCAGACGATTCGATCCCGCCATGGCGGGACCAGGCACACGGCCGGAACCGCAAAAGGTTCCATAAAAAAGCCCGGTGCTTTTTGAGGCCCTTTTAAGATTTCCTCCGGCCTTTTTTGGGCGTGCACGACTCCCCCTGGACGGTCCCTCAGGTGGGCACTCCCAATCTCGGAAAGACGATGAATTGCAGGACAACGTAGACTGCGAGCACGGCCAGGCCCACAATCCAGTTCATTACTTCTCCTCCTTTTTCTGCTGCTCCCCGGAGGGCTTTTTTTCCTTTTTCTCTTTGGCCTGCTTGCCCGCCTCCTGCCGCCTGCTCTCATAATCCACGAACTCTATGACCGCCATCGGCGCGCTGTCGCCCATCCTGTTTCTCGTCTGGACGATCCTCAGGTATCCGCCGTTCCTGCCTTGAAAGCGGGGTGCTATTTCGTTGAAGAGCTTCGCCACGGCCGGCTTGCTGGGCAGCCCCGCAAGCGCCAGCCGCCTGGAGTTGAGGTCTCCTTTTATGCCCATGGTGACGAACCTTTCGGCTATGACCCTGGTCTCCTTCGCCTTGGCGAGCGTGGTTTCGATCCTCTCCTGCAGGATCAGGGCGCTCACCAGGCCTCTCAGAAGGGCCTTTCTCTGGTTTGCGGTCCGGCCGAAATTGCTCCCGGATCTTTTATGCCGCATTTCCTCCTCCCATCTTGCCCTGGAGGGCCTCAGTCTTGTCCGGAGGGGTCTCGCTGACCCTCATCCCGAAGCGCAGTCCCATGCTGTTTAAAAGCTCCTTTATCTCGTTCAGGGACTTGCGGCCGAAGTTTTTGGTCTTGAGCATGTCGTGCTCCGTCTTCTGGACCAGTTCCGAAATGGTCTTGATGTTGGCGTTTTTCAGGCAGTTCTGCGCCCGCACGCTCAGTTCAAGCTCATCGACGCTTTTTAAAAGGTTCTCGTTCACCACCGGATCGGCATCGAGCCCGATGTCCCCGGAAGACGCAAACGCCTTCAGTTCGCCGTCATCCATCTCGTCCTCGCTGGTCAGGATGAAAAACCTCAGGTGCTCCTCCAGGATGGAGGCGGCCTGCGTAACCGCCTGTTCCGGGTCCGTGCTGCCGTCCGTCCAGAGCTCAAGGATCAGGCGGTCGTAGTCGGTCGCCCTGCCGACGCGGGCCTTCTCCACCCAGAAGTTGACCTTCTTTATGGGGTTGAAGACCGCATCGACGGCTATCGTGTCCACGGAGAAATTCTCGTCCTTGTTCAGTTCGGCCGGCACGTAGCCCTTGCCTTTCCTTATGAATATCTCGGCGTCGAAGGTCGCCCCCTTGTCAAGGGTGGCTATGGGCTGCTGCGGAGTGAGTATATCTATATCGCCGGACGGCTTTATATCCGAGCCCAGGACCGCGCCGGGACCCGTGGCGCTTATGGTCGCGGTCTTCGTGCCGTTGCCGTGCATGACGAACCTCAATTTCTTCATGTTGAGGATGATGTTCATCACGTCCTCTTTGACCCCGTCGATGGGGGCAAACTCATGGACGGCGCCGCGTATCTTCGTGGCCACGACGGCCGCGCCTTCCAGCGAGGACAGCAGCACCCTCCTCAATGAGTTGCCAAGCGTCGTGCCATATCCCCTTTCCAGTGGCTCGGCTATCAGTTTCCCGTATGTATCGGTCAGGGTTTCTTCATCAAACCTTATCTTTTCCGGCAGTTGAAAACCCTTTTTCTTTAGATCCATAAGGCCTCCTCTATGACCCCGAATTTTACCCTTGAATTTCCTTTGAAATCCTGCCTTCCAGGCGCTTTAGTCTACTTTGAATACAGCTCCACGACCAGCTGTTCCTGGACGTCAAGGGGTATCTCATCCCTTGTGGGTATGTGCGTTATCCTGCCCGCGCGCGCGGCCGGGGTGATCTCCATCCACACGGGCAGCCCTCTGTGCTCCGCCTTGGCCAGGTTCTCCTCGACGTAAGGATGGTTCTTCTTCGCGTCGACCACCTCGACAGAGTCGCCGGGCCTCACCTGGAACGACGGAATGTTGACCGCCCTGCCGTTGACCTTGAAAAACCCGTGGCCGACAAACTGCCTGGCCTGGGTCCTGTTGGCGGCAAACCCCATCCGGAACACAACGTTGTCGAGCCTGCGCTCAAGGAGCTGGAGCAGGGTCTCGCCCGTTGCGCCCTTCCTTTCCGAGGCCATCTCGAAATAGCGCCTGAACTGCTTCTCAAGGAGCCCGTATATGTTCTTTACTTTCTGTTTCTCCCTCAACTGGAAGCCGTAATCGGAGAGCTTGCCCCTGCGCTGGCCGTGCTGGCCGGGCGGATACTTCCTGCGCTCGACGGAACATTTCTCCGTAAAACACCTGTCTCCCTTGAGGAAAAGCTTCTCGCCTTCCCTCCGGCACATCCTGCAGTCCGCTCCGGTATACCTGGCCATCAGACCCTCCTCCGTTTCGGGGGCCTGCACCCGTTATGCGGCACCGGTGTCACGTCCCGTATAAGGTTCACTTCGAGGCCGGCGGCCTGCAGCGCCCTGATGGCGGCCTCGCGCCCCACGCCGGGCCCCTTCACGAAAACGTCTATCTGCTTCATGCCGTATTCAAGCACCTTCTTGGCCGCGGCTTCGGCGGCCATCTGGGCCGCGTAAAGCGTGCCTTTCCTCGACCCCTTGAAGCCCAGGCTGCCCGCGCTTGACCATGAGAGCACGCCGCCGTTCGGATCGGTGATGGTCACGATCGTGTTATTGAAACTGGCCTGGATATGGGCCGCGCCGTAAGGTATGCTCTTTTTTTCCTTCCTGCTTGCCTTTTTTCTCTTTGCCATCCGGTTAAAGCCCCCTTACTTCTTCTTTCCAGCTATGGCCCTGCGGGGCCCTTTTCTTGTCCTGGCGTTGGTGCGCGTCCTTTGCCCTCTGGCCGGGAGCCCGAGCCTGTGCCTCATTCCCCTGTAACTGCCTATGTCCTGAAGGCGCTTGATGCTCATCGCGACCTCCCGTCTGAGATCGCCCTCCACCTTGTAGTCGCGCTCTATCGCTGTCCTTATCTTGACGATGTCATCGTCCCTCAGATCCTTTACCCTCACATCGGGGTTTATGCCCGTCTCCGCGAGGATCCTTTTCGAAAGCATGCGGCCGATGCCGAATATCCGCGTCAGCCCTATCTCGACCCTCTCGTTTTTCGGCAAGTCGACGCCGGCTATTCTCGCCATCGCCTATCCCTGCCTCTGTTTGTGCCTGGGATTCTCGCAGAGCACCCTCACGACGCCTTTTCTCTTTATGACCTTGCATTTCTGGCACACCGGCTTCACTGAAGAGCGAACTTTCATGATTTCCTCGCAAACTCCTTCCCGCTTAAAATAGGGCCCTGAAAAGATTCCCGCATCCCGTTTCGCAAAGTTTTCACTTTATTTAAACCTGTATGTGATCCTTCCCCTCGTCAGGTCATAGGGGGAAAGCTCAATGAGCACCCTGTCACCGGGCAATATCTTTATGAAATGCATCCTCATCTTGCCCGAAACATAGGCGAGCACTACCTGTCCGCTCTCAAGCTCCACCTTGAAGGTGGCGTTGGGGAGGGTCTCCAGAACCGTTCCCTGAACCTCTATGTTTTCTTCCTTCGGCATCGCTCCCCGTTCAGGCTTTTAGATGACGGCTTTTTGCAAATATATATTATAGCTACCATGTTGAGGCTTAGTCAAGGTCTATGAAAGCCGCGTCAGGACGGACGGCTGCCCCTCGTCCACGATCACAGTGTGCTCATAATGCGCCGACAGCCTGCCGTCCTCCGTAACGGCGGTCCATCCGTCCCCGAGCACCCTCACCTTCCAACTGCCCGCGTTCACCATCGGCTCTATGGCCAGGGCCATTCCCCGCAGGAGCCTCGGCCCCTTGCCGGGCGGGCCGAAATTGGGCACCTGCGGCTCCTCGTGCAGCGCCCTGCCTATGCCGTGGCCCACGAAGCTGCGGACCACGGAAAACCCGTTTTCCTCCGCGTGGGTCTGTATCGCGTGAGAGATGTCGGAGAGTCTTGCCCCGGCCACTGCCCGGCTGATGCCAAGATCGAGGGACTCCTCCGTGACCCGCATGAGTTTCCGCGCCTCCGGGGAGACCTCGCCCACCGCAAAGGTCTTCGCGGCGTCCCCGTAAAAGCCCTTGTAGTACACGCCCAGGTCCACGCTGGCGATGTCGCCCTCCCGCAGTTTCCGCCCGGTGGGTATCCCGTGCACCACCTGCTCGTTTATCGAGACGCAGACGGCGGCGGGATAGCCGCGGTATCCCAGGAAGGCCGGCTGCCCGCCCTCCTTCTTTATCAGGTCGTGGGCGAACTTTTCTATCTCCTTCGTGCTGATGCCGGGCGCGATGATCCCCTTTACGGCCTCAAGCGCAAGGGCGCAGATCCTGCCGGCGCTGGCCATGATCTCTATCTCCCCGGCCGACTTTATCAGGATCACGCTTTTTGTTTTTCTATCAAAGAACTCTCCGCTTTTTCAACCGCCAAAGCGCCGGGCGGCCCCTCCCCTGAGAGAGATCCCGGGACATCCCGGGAATCGCGTCTTTTCTCACGAAACCCCGGTCAGGCGCGCCTGGATCTTATCCGGCTCCGTTTAAGGAAGCCCTCATAGGAACGCGTGACCAGATGAGACTCCACCTGCGAGATCGTATCCAGGGCCACCTCCACCACGATGAGAAGCGAGGTGCCGCCAAAATAGAACGGGACGTTGAACTTGCTTATCAGTATCTCCGGCAATATGCAGACGGCGGACAGATATATCCCCCCGACGAATGTAAGCCTTGAGAGCACCTTGTACAGGTAGTCCGAGGTCTTCTGCCCCGGCCTTATGCCGGGGATGAAGCCGCCGTATTTCTTCAGGTTGTCCGCCACGTCCACGGGATTAAAGACGATGGCCGTATAGAAGAAGCTGAAGAAGATTATCATGCTTATGTAGATCACGGTGTAAAAAATCGAGCCGGGGGCCATTTCCCTGGCTATGCTCTGGACCCACGGTATCTGGATGAACCCCGCCACCGTGGCGGGAAACATTATTATCGATGAGGCGAATATGGGCGGAATGACCCCGGAGGTGTTTATCTTGAGCGGCAGATGGGTGCTCTGGCCGCCGTACATCTTCCTGCCCACTATCCTTTTGGCGTACTGGACCGGCACCTTCCGCTGCCCCCTCTCCACATAGATGATGAAGCCTATCACGAATATGACCACGACCAGCAGGAAGATAAGCAGGAAAAGCGAGATCTCCTTGGCCTTGAAAAGCGCGAAAGTGCTCGATATGGCCGACGGGAACCGGGAGACTATGCCCGCGAATATTATGAGCGATATGCCGTTTCCGATGCCCCGCTCGGTTATCTGCTCGCCCAGCCACATGATGAAGGTCGTGCCCGCGGTCAGGGTTATCATCGTCATGAGCCTGAAACCCCAGCCCGGGTGCGATATGAACGCCCCCCCGGCCATGCCCTCAAGCCCCACCGCTATGCCCATCGACTGGATCACGCTTATGACGATCGTGCCCCAGCGCGTGTATTTCACTATCTTTTTCCTGCCCTCTTCGCCTTCCTTCGCGAGCTTTCCTATGGCGGGCACGACAACGGTCAAAAGCTCCAGTATGATGGCGGCGCTGATGTATGGCATGATCCCCAGGGCGAATATAGTCACGCGCGACAGGGCGCCGCCCGAGAACATGTCAAAAAAGCCCATAAGGGCCCCGCCCCTCTGAAGGAGGAACTTGGAGAGCTGCTCCCCGTTTATGCCGGGGGTAGGGATATGCGCCCCGATCCTGTATACGGCCAGCAGGGCCAGCGTGAAGAAGAGCCTCTTTTTAAGCTCCTCTATTTTGAAGATATTCTGGAAGTTGCCTAAAGCGCCCACTTGAATCGGCCCCCGGCTAGATTACCTCGGCCTTGCCGCCTGCCTCGGTTATTTTTTTGACTGCGCCACGGCTGAAAAGATTCGCGGCCACCCTTACGGGCCCTTTGACCTCGCCGTCACCAAGCACTTTCAGGCCGTCCTTGAGGGAACTTATCACTTTTTTCTCGACCAGTATTTCCGGGGTGATCTCGGCAAGCCCCAACTGGCCGATCCTGCCAACGTTAATGATGGCATACTCCTTGCGGCTGATGCTGTTGGTAAAACCCCTCTTGGGGAGCCTCCGCTGGATGGGCATCTGCCCGCCCTCGAAGCCGGCGCCCTTGCCGCCGCCGCTCCTGGCCTTCTGTCCCTTATGCCCCTTTGTGGCGGTCTTTCCGTGTCCGGAGCCCGGCCCCCTGCCGATCCTCTTGGCCTGCTTCCTGCTACCCGGAGCCGGTTTTAACTGCTCTATCTTCATAGCTCTTCTCCTTGTCAGCGCCTTTGTCGGCTGAGGTATCTTCCTCGCCCCTGCCCCGTATCCTCATCATGGATTCGAAGTCCTTCAGTTTCATCAGCCCGTCCAGGGTGGCCCTGACCGTGTTGAACGGGTTGTGCCCGCCCAGCGACTTGGCCACTATGTCATGGATGCCGGCCACCTCCAAAATGGCCCTCACGGGCCCGCCGGCGATAAGGCCGGTCCCGTTTTTAGCGGGGTTCATGATCACGCTGCTGGAGCTGTATGTGCCGATAACTCTATGCGGTATGGACCTTCCCTTGAGGGGGAAACGCACCAGGGCCTTCTTCGCGCCCTCGACGGCCTTCCTTATGGCCTCGGGCACCTCGGACGCCTTGCCCTTGCCCATGCCTACCGTCCCTTCGCCGTCTCCAAGCACAACCAGCGCCGCGAAGGAGAACCTGCGCCCGCCCTTCACGACTTTGGCCACCCTGTTTATGTAAACCACCTTGTCCTTGAGATTGAGCCCCTCAGGGTCTATTCTTCCCACCATACCTCCTTTCCGGCAGACCGGCATCCACAAGCCCGATACCGGATCATTTTAGATTCAACCGTCTTCAAAAACTCCGGGATGCCGGAATCTTTCCAGCCCCCTTTTTCCGGAATTCCATCTAGAATTCCAGACCGCCTTCCCTGGCGCCGTCCGCAAGCTCTTTTACCGCCCCATGGTAGCGATAGCCGCTTCTGTCAAAGACCACCTTTTTAATCCCCTTGGCGACGGCCCTTTGGGCAAGCTGCGCCCCGACCTTCTTTGCCGCGGCCTTGTTGCCCCTGTTGCCCTCATGGCTTTTTGCGAAATCCTTCTCCAGGGAGGACGCCGAAACGAGGGTGTTGCCGGCGGAATCGTCTATGAGCTGGGCGTAAATGTATCTCAAGCCCCTGTAAACCGACAGCCTCGGCCTCTCGCCGGTCCCGCTTACCTTTTTCCTGACCCGTTCATGCCTGCGCCCGCGCGCTTCAACCGCCTTGACCGTCACCTTAAGAAGCCCTCCGTCTTTCTATTTCTTGCCGGTCTTGCCGGCCTTCAGTTTTATGCGTTCGCCGGCGTATCTTACGCCCTTGCCCTTGTAAGCGTCGGGCGACCGCAGGGCCCTTATGTCCGCCGCCGCCTGCCCGAGCTTCTGCTTGTCAGCGCCCGCAAGGGTAATGGACGTCTGCTTCTTGTCCACCTCGGCGCTGACGCCCTCCGGCAGTTGATACTCCACCGGGTGCGAATAACCCAGGGAAAAGATCATCTTTCCGCCCTGCACCTGCGCCCTGTACCCGACGCCGGTTATCTCAAGCGCCCTTCTAAAACCCTCCGAGACCCCGATGACCATGTTATTGATAAGGCTCCTTGCCAGCCCGTGAAGCGCGCGCGTCTGCCTGTTGTCGTCGCTGCGCCCCACCAGGAGGCTCCCGTCCGCCACATTCACGGTGATGCGGAAAGGCACCTCCCAGGCGAGATCGCCCTTCGGCCCCTTTACGCTCACGTTTCTGCCATCCAGCTTCACGTTCACCCCGCCGGGGATGACTATTGGTTTTTTCCCTATCCTTGACATCTTCTCACCGTATCCTGATTTTTAAACCGTCTCCTGATTTCAAGCCATGTCCCAGGGCTACCAGATATTGCAGAGCAGTTCGCCGCCGATGTTTTCCTTGCGGCAGGTCTTGTCGGAGAGCACTCCCTTCGGGGTGGTCAGTATGGCGAGACCCACTCCGCCCATCACCCTGGGTATCTCCTGGCTGCCGACGTAGACACGGCGCCCAGGCGTGCTGACCTTCTTAAGGCCGGTTATAACGGGCGCTCCGCCGGTGTATTTCAAGTTCACCCTAAGGATCCCCTGCCTGCGGTCCTTTATGACCTTGTACGCCCTGATAAAACCCTCCTCCTTGAGTATCTTTGCTATCTCCAGCTTCATCTTGGAGGCCGGGATATCGACCTTTTCGGACTTTATCCGGATGGCGTTCCTGATCCTTGTAAGCATGTCCGCTATGGGATCCGTAAGCATTGCCGCGTCTCCTCCGCTACCAGCTCGATTTGGCCACGCCCGGTATCTGGCCCTTCAGGGCCAGACTCCTGAAGCATATCCGGCATATGCCGAACTGCCTCATGTAACCCCTGGGCCTGCCGCATATGTTGCAGCGGTTATGGGCCCTGACGCCGAACTTGGGCGGCCTTTTTGATTTCTCAATCATCGAAGTTCTTGCCATCTTCGCTCCTTCGCCTATTTCCTGAAAGGCATTCCCGCGTGCCCCAGGAGCGCCTTGGCCTCCTCGTTGCTGCGGGCACTCGTGCAAATGGTTATATCCATTCCGTGGACGATCTCCACCTTGTCGTAATTTATCTCCGGGAAGATGAACTGCTCCCTAATGCCGAAGTTGTAATTGCCCCGGCCGTCGAAGGACTTGTCGGAGAGCCCGCGGAAATCCCTTATCCTTGGAAGGGCGACGCTGATGAGCCTGTCCAGGAACTCCCACATGCGGTCTCCCCTCAGAGTCACCTTGCAGCCGATAGGCATCCCCTTGCGGAGCTTGAAAGTGGCTATGGCCTTCTTGGCCCGGGTTGCGACCGCCTTCTGGCCGGCTATCTGGGTCATTTCATTCTGGACGGAGTCGAGGAGCTTTATGTTCTGCACCGCCTCGCCCAGACCCACGTTGAGCACGACCTTTTCTATCCTCGGCACCTGCATTACGTTGCCGTACGCGTACTCCCGCATCATCGCCGGCATGATCTCTTTTTTATAGGTTTCCCTCAGCCTGGGGGGCATTCTAGTCAATGACCTCCTTGCATTTTTTACAGACCCTGAACTTCTTGCCGTCGGCCCTTATCTGCGCTCCCACCCTGGTGCGCGCCCCGCATTTGGGGCATACGAGCATCGCCTTCGATATATGGATCGGGCCTT
>JAJYGJ010000035.1 GCA_021790695.1 Nitrospirota bacterium
GTCGGTCCTGCGCAGGAGCCTGCACGCCTCGCCCATGCCGTACCTGGCCAGCCCGGAGCGCTCCATGTATCCCGGATACCTGGCGGCAAGCGATGTAAACAGGGCATACGCCTCCCCGGGCCTGCCGCAGGCCGCCAGCGCCTCCGCCTTTCCAAACAGGGCGGATGCGCCCCCGCCGGCCTTTTCATAGTTTTGAAGCGCGCCGCTGTAATCGGCGGTCTTGAAAAGCATGTCCGCCAGCCCCAGGTGGGCGCGCCATGCAATATCCGACTTCCCGTAGGCGCTCAAAAATATCCTGTAGACCGATATCGCCTCCGGATAAAAACCCATCCCCGCATAAACGTCCGCCCTGTCCAGGAGCGCCATCTCCTTGTCCCGCCCCTCAGGCATGAAGAGATAAGCCAGCCTGTAGCATTCCACGGCCTCATAAAACTTTTTTCCCCGCCTCAGGGCCCCGGCGTAAATGTAATTGTATTGGGCAAATTCAGGCCGGGTGAGCCGGAGGGCGGCGGACCTGTAAGCCTCGAGCGCCTTTATCGCGGCCCCGGCGCGGTTTTGGCTCATCTCCTGCCGCACCTGCCTTTCAAGTGTGGAAAATCCGGGGGCCGGACAGACACCGGCCCCCGCCCCGGAAGACGACGCCTGGGCGGGCGTCGCCACGAAAACGGCAGTCAAGGCGCAAAACAGGAAAAAAAACAATTTCATCACGGACAAAAAGATTGCAACTAGCATGCCAAAACACTAACTGATTGATTTTACGTAAGATTTTTTTAAATCGAGGAGGAACGTCAGATAATTGACTGACAGGATGCCGGAAAACAGAAGAATCACCCTGCAGCTCGCTGCGGGGTTATCAAAAATATTGAAAATTGAAAACCAATTCCAATGTCTGTCATTCCGGGCCTGACCGGGAATCCAGCGACGTTATTATTCCTGTAAAGTCATCCGCCACAGGCGGGACTTTCGCCGGTATGACACGCAAGAAGCGAACACCAATGAGACCCTGTAGCAAGAGCTACAGGGAATTGCAAGTTAAAGTCGATTTTTCCGAAGGCCCTTGTTTCTAATGGGCGCGGGCGGATATGTCCATCTTCTTCATCTTTTCGATAAGCGTGGTGCGGTTCAGGCCCAGAAGTTTCGCCGCCTTGCTTTTGACGCCGCCCGTCTTTTCGAGGGCCTGAAGTATGAGGCTCCTTTCCATCTGCTCCACGGTTTTTGACAGGTTCAGGCCGGAATCCGAAAGACTGCAGTTGAAAACGGCCGCGGACCCGCCCTCCGCCCACGTGGGCGGCTGCGGGCCGGCCTCGCCATCAGGAGAAACGGCATCCTCCGCGTCCACCGGCACTGGCGCCACCGGCACTGGTTTCTCCGGGACTGGTCCCACGGGGACTGGTCCCCCGGGAACTGGTCCCCCATCGGCCTGCGCGTTTTCGGCGATTCCGGTATTATCCGGGCCGAACGCGGGCGCAAACCCCGACGGGACCGCCGCCTTTACGTCCCTGAATTTGGGGGGCAGGTCATGGACGCCTATCGTGTCGCTGGTCGCAAGGATCGTCAGTCTTTCCATCAGGTTTTCAAGCTCCCGGACGTTTCCCGGCCAGTGATACCCCAAAATGCACTTCATGGCGGCGTCCGAGATTTTCAGCGGCTCTTTTTTTCTTTTCTTCGCGAACTCCTTTTTGAAGAAATCCAGCAAAAGGAGTATATCCTCCCTCCTTTCCCGGAGCGGGGGCAGATGGATCGGTATGACATTGAGCCTGTAATAGAGGTCTTCGCGGAATTTCCCCTCCTCTATGGCCCGTTCCAGGTCCTTGTTGGAGGCTGTCACTATCCTTACGTCGACCTTGATGGTCTTGGAGCCGCCAACCCTTTCAAATTCCTTGCCCTGTATGACCCTCAGTATCTTGCCCTGGAGCGCGATGTCCATCTCTCCTATTTCATCCAGGAAAAGGGTGCCGTCCCTGGCCAGTTCGAAACGGCCGATCCTGGTATTGAGCGCCCCGGTGAAGGCCCCTTTTTCGTGGCCGAAAAGCTCGGATTCAAGGAGGTCCTTCGGTATCGCCGCGCAGTTAAGGGGGACAAAAGGCTGCTGCGACCGGGAACTGTTGAAATGGATGGTCTTGGCTATCAGCTCCTTTCCCGTGCCCGATTCGCCGGTTATGAGGATGGTGGAGTCTATGTCCAGCACCTTCTCAATCATCTCATAGACCGCCTGCATCCTGGGGGAGTCGCCTATCAGCCCGTCAAACCTGTATTTTTTTCTGAGCTGTTTCCTGAGCATGCGGTTTTCATTGCGCAGTTCGGAAACCCCGATGGCCCTGTCGACGACCATCATAAGCTCCTCCAGCACGAAAGGTTTCGTTATGTAGTCGAATGCGCCCAGCTTCATCGCCTCAACAGCCGTCTGCACTGTGGCAAACGCCGTCATCACTATGGACGGGGTCGTTATCTTCATCTCGGCCATGCGCTTCAAAAGTTCCAGGCCGCCCATTTCCGGCATTATGAGGTCCATGAGGATGATGTCGAACCTGCTGTTTTTCAGGTAATCAAGCGCGGGGGCGCAGCCGGGCGCGGCGGCCGCTTTAAAACCCTTTCCCTCGAAAAAAATCTTGAGTGAATCCCTTATGAACTCATCGTCGTCTACGATAAGAAGGCTTCTCATTGCGGAAATACTAAATCACCTGCCATAGAGTTGTCAATATTTTGACCGCGAAATTATCAGGGATCGCGGCAGGGGCGGTTTTGACATGGCGCGGTTTTGACGCGACGCGGCGAGGCTCAGGCCTTTTCAGCCGATCGCCTGTCTCAAAATCCTGCTCAGTTCCTCGATCCTGTAGGGTTTTGAGACCACGCCCCTGAAGAAGAAATCCCGGTAGTTGGAGAGAATCGGGTCATCGGAATAGCCGCTGGAGACTATGGCCACGACATCCGGGTTTATCCTGATAAGCCTCTCCACGCATTCCTTTCCGCCCATGCCGCCGGGTATTGTCAAATCCATGATGACCGCGTCAAAGGGCTTGCCGTCCAGCAAGGCCCTCCGGTAAGTATCTATCGTATGCGACCCGTCCTCGGAAAGCTCCACTTCATAGCCCAGGCTCGCAAGCATCTTTGCGACCACGTCCCTCACCATCTCGTCGTCATCGAGGACCAGGACCCTGCGCTTTTCAGAGGGCGCCGGGTCCGTCCCGGCTTTGATTTCCGGGCTTTTTTTGCTCGCGGGCAGATATAAATGGAAGACGGCGCCGGAACCGGGCCTGGATTCCGCGTTGATATAGCCCCCGTGCCTCCTCATTATGGAGTAAGCCGTCGCGAGGCCCAGTCCGCTGCCGTACTGCTTTGTGGTGAAATAGGGGTCGAAGATGCGCGGGAGGGTCTGCTCCGGTATCCCCGGGCCGGTGTCCGAAACGGAGACCTGCACGTATCTGCCGGGTTTTATGGGCAGCGGCCCGGCCGACTGGACCACCAGGTTCCGGGCCCTGACGGTAATGGTCCCGCCCATGGGCATGGCCTGGTTGGCGTTTATGATCAGATTCTGGATCACCTGGCTTATCTGCCCTTCGTCGATCTCGGCATGCCAGATGCCCCCCGGCATGAAATACTCGCATTTGACACCCGTCCCGCTGACGGCAAAATCGGCGTTCTCCCTTATTAGCTCGCCAATGGAGACCGTCTTTTTCACCGGCCCGCCTCCCTTTGAAAACGTAAGAAGCTGCCGGGTAAGGTCCCTTGCCCTGTTAGAGGCCCTTTCGGCTTTTTCAAGCCTTTCCCTCACCTTGTCCTCGGCGGCCAGCAGTTTCGCTATCGAAATATTGCCGATTATCGCGGTGAGGATGTTGTTGAAATCGTGGGCAATGCCGCCGGCCAGGACCCCTATGGATTCGAGCCTCTGCCACTTCAGGCGCTCTTCCTCCGATTTTCTCTTCTCCGTGATATCGCTGAAGACGAGCACCTTGCCCGTGATCCTGCCGTTTTTTTCGCGGATGGGCGCCCGCTTGTATTCTATTAACCGTGGGGTTTTTCCGCCCGTCGGCTTCAGGAGGGCGCACTTCGCGGCCCCTTTTTCCTCCCCGCCCGCTTGCTCCGGCCAGTCCGCGCTCCTG
>JAJYGJ010000208.1 GCA_021790695.1 Nitrospirota bacterium
GCCTCCGGGTGGTGCTGGACGGACATGACCGGAAGCTCCCTGTGGACCATCCCCTCCTCCGTGCCGTCGTAGAGGTTTTTATGCGTAAGCCCGGCTTTTCCTTTCAGGCTTTTTATATCGACGCAGTAGTTGTGGTTCTGCGCGGTGATCTCCACCCGGCCGGTCTTTAAATCCATGACCGGATGGTTTCCGCCGTGGTGGCCGAATTTCAGTTTGTAGATGTCGCCGCCCAGGGCAAGCCCCAGTATCTGGTGGCCAAGGCAGATTCCCAGGATCGGCTTTTTGCCAAGGAGCTTTTTTGCGTTTTCAACAGCGTAAGTGGTCGCCCTGGGGTCGCCCGGGCCGTTACTGAAAAGGACGGGGTCCGGCGACATCTCCAATACCTCCTCCGCGGGGGTGAGCGCCGGTACGACCGTCACGTCGAAGCCGTAGTGTACAAGGCTTCGAAGTATATTGAACTTTATGCCGAAGTCGTAGGCTATGATCGTCTTTCTTTTTTCCTTTTCGCCGGGCGCGCTTTCCTTCAGGGAAAGCCCCTCCGGCCAGCGCCATGTATCCTGGCGCCAGGTGTAGGACTCCTTCGCGGAGACCATTTTCACGAAATCAAACGCGTCTATCGGGGGATAGGCCCGGGCCTTTTCAAGGAGCCGCGCGGGATCGGCCTCGACAGTGGAGATTATGCCCGTCTGCGCCCCGTTTTCCCGCAGATGTCTCGTAAGCGCCCTTGTGTCAATCCCTTCTATTGCCGTTATCCCGTGTTCTTTAAGGTATTGCCCGAGCGGCGCGTGAGAGCGCCAGTTGCTGTTATAAGGCAGGTATTCCCGGACGATAAAACCCTCCACATACGGTTTTTCGGACTCCACATCCTCGTTGTTTATGCCGTAATTGCCTATCTGCGGGCACGTCATCGTTACCATCTGTCCCTTGTAGGAGGGGTCGGTGAGGATTTCCTGGTAGCCGGTCATCGAAGTGTTGAAGACCACCTCTCCTATGGCCTGGCCAGGGGCGCCAAAAGACCTGCCTTCAAAGACGAGCCCGTCCCTGAGCACCAGAAGGGCTTTCTCTTTTTTCGCCTTCACGCCCATTCCGAAATCCTCTCCCCGGTTATGGTCATTACCACCCGTCCCTTCATCCGCCGGCCGTCGAACGGGGTGTTTTTCCCCAGGGATATCAGAGCTTCGGCATCGAGGACATAGCTTGCGGACGGGTCCACTATCGCCAACTCCGCGGGTGCTCCCTCACGGAGGGTTCCGCCGCCTGTCCGGAGAATGCCGGCCGGGTTCAACGAGAGTTTCCGGACCAGTTCAGGCCCGGTCAAAACGCCTTCCTCCAGCAATTCGAGGCAGAGGGAAAGCGCGGTCTCGAGCCCGGATATGCCCGCCGGGGCCTCATCGAAATGTCTTGTCCTTTTCTCCCTGCCGTGAGGGGCGTGGTCTGTGGCTATTACATCGATGATGCCGTCCCGGAGACCCTCTTTTATCGCAAGGACGTCGGCCGCCGTCCGCAGGGGCGGGTTCACCTTCGCGTTTGCGTTATAGCCGGCCACGGCCTCTTCCGTGAGGGTGAAATAGTGGGGACAGGTCTCGGCCGTTACTTTCAGGCCGCGCTCCCTGGCCTGCCTGATGACCCTCACCCCGCCCCGCGTGGAGACGTGGGCTATGTGCAGCCTGCCTCCCGTAAGCTCCGCAAGGGCGATGTCCCTGTAAATCATCACCTCTTCGGCGACCGAAGGCTGGCCCCTGAGTCCCAGGGTGACCGACATGAGCCCCTCGTTCATCACGCCGGAGTCCGCAAGCGAAGGGTCCTCCGCGTGCGAGATTATCAGGGCGTCCAGCCCTTTTGCGTACTCAAGCGCCCTCCGCATGATAATGGGGCTGGCCACCGGCCTGCCGTCATCGGAGAAAGCGACACAGCCCGCCTCCTGCATCGCGTAAAGGGGCGCAAGCTCCTCGCCCTTCTGCCCTTTCGTGACCGCCCCGATGGGCATCACGCTTGCGCCCCCTTCCGCCTGGGACTTTTTCAGGATGAATTCCGTGATGCCCGCGTTGTCGTTTACGGGGTTTGTGTTCGGCATGGCGCAGACGGTCGTGAAGCCGCCCCTGAGGGCCGCAAGCGCGCCGGTCTTTATCGTCTCCTTGTGCTCGAAGCCCGGCTCCCGCAGGTGGGTGTGCATGTCAATGAGCCCGGGTACCACCCACATCCCGCCCGCGTCTATCACGCGGGCCTGTCTTGCCTGCTCCGTTTCGACACCGATCCTTTCGCCTTTTGTAAACGTCTTTATCCGGCCATCTTCGATGAGGACGTCAGCCGCGCCGTCGAAACCCTGCGACGGGTCTGTCACGCGGCCGTTTATGATGAGGAGCCTCATTGCTCTTTCCTCTCATCGAGATGGAACATGACCGCCATGCGGACCGCAAGCCCGTTTGTGACCTGCTCCAGGATCACCGAATTGCCGCCGTCGGCGACCTCGGAGGATATCTCCGTGCCGCGGTTCATCGGGCCGGGATGCATGATTATCGCGTCCGGTTTTGCCGCCCGCAGCCTTTTGCCTGAGAGCCCCCACTGCCTGAAATACTCGTCCGTCGTGGGGAAAAAGCCCTTGCCCTGTCTTTCAAGCTGAAGGCGGAGCATCATTATGACGTCCGCGTCCTCGATCCCTTCCTCCATGCTGCTGAAAGTGCGCGCGCCCAGTTGCCCCATGCATTCCGGAAGAAGCGTCGCGGGGCCTATCAGCCTTACCTCCGCACCGAGTTTTTTAAGGCAGTAGATGTTGGATTTGGCCACCCTGCTATGGAGTATGTCGCCTATGATGGCGACCTTGAGCCCCGCCAACTCCCCTTTTTTCTCCTGGATGGTGAAGGCGTCAAGGAGGGCCTGCGTGGGATGCTCGTTCGTGCCGTCGCCCGCGTTTATGACGCTGGCCCGCACGTGCCTTGAAAGCATGTGCGGCACGCCGGAAGAGGAGTGCCTGATTATTATTATGTCCGCTCCCAGGGCCTCCACCGTGAGGACGGTGTCCAGGAGGCTTTCTCCCTTCAGGATGCTGCTTGACGGGGCCTGGAAGTTTATGACGTCCGTGCTCAGTCTCTTGGCCGCAAGCTCGAAGGAAGTCCTCGTCCTGGTGGACGGCTCGAAAAACAGGTTCACCACGGTCCTGCCGCGGAGCGTGGGCACTTTTTTGATGTCCCTGCGGAGTATGTCCTTGAAAGAGCGGGCGGATTTGAGATAGAGCATTATCTCCCGGGCGGAAAGGTCCTTCGTTCCGAGCAGATGCCTGCCGTTAATCGATTTGATCATATTTAATCGTCAGGGGGATCCTCACGCCGGTCCCCCTCATCTTCCATCTCTTCGGCGGAGACAAGGAATATGCCGTCTTCACGGCCGTCTTCCTCGAGCATCACCTCGATTCGCTCCCCTCCGGCCGTGGGTATGTTCTTGCCCACGTAATCGGCCCTGATGGGAAGCTCCCTGTGACCGCGGTCGACGAGCACGGCAAGCTGTATAAGGGCGGGCCTGCCCATGTCCATGATGGCGTCCAGCGCCGCCCTTATGGAACGCCCGGTGAAAAATACGTCGTCCACGATGACGACCTTCCTGCCTTCCACGTCGAACGGCATGTCTGTGCGGCTCACCGCGGGCTGGCGGATCCTTATGTCGTCCCGGTAGAAGGATATGTCCAGTGAGCCCACGGGTATCCGGGAGCCGTCAGTGCCCGTTATCTTCCTTGCCAGTCTTTCTGCCAGATGGACCCCGCCGCGCTGTATGCCTACCAGGCAGATGCCCTCCGCGCCCTTGTTCCTCTCTATGATCTCATGGCTTATCCGGGTGAGGGTCCGGTCTATCTCTTTGCTGTCAAGGAGTCTTTTAGGCACCGTTTTCCTCGCATGTCCGGGATTGCAGCAATAAAAAACCTTCCCGCTCCCGGGAAGGTCCATTTTTGCTCTTTTCGCTTTTAAGGTTGAGAATTTTCAAGCCGCCTGCCTTGTTAACCTCTCCGGGTTAAATTAAAGGTGCTACGCATATTAAAGCACAGGGACGATGGAGAGGTCAAATGCGATCG
>JAJYGJ010000056.1:0-7212 GCA_021790695.1 Nitrospirota bacterium
TCCTCCACCTCGCCCCTTTTTGACGTGGATGGAAATTTCACAGGCACGGTCCACGTCGTGAGGGACATAACGGAGATGAAGCAGCTCAGGGAGAGGCTGCTGTCGGCCGAGCGGATGGCCGCGCTCGGAGAGGTCGCGGCAAAGGTGGCGCACGAGATAAGAAACCCGATGGTGTCGGTGGGCGGTTTCGCCAAGAGGCTCGAAAGAAAGCTTGACGGCGGGCTGAAGGAATATGCCACCATAATCTCGACCGAGGTGGACCGCCTGGAGGTTATACTGAAGGAAATCCTGGGCTTTGTCCGCGAGGTGAGGATAGCGCGGAAGAGCACCGCCCTTGATGAACTGCTCTCCGGCATCGTCAACATGATAGAACCGGAGATGACGGAGAAGGGCAACAGGGTCCGGAAATTCCTGTCCCCGGTAAGCGTCTTCATAGACCCGGACAGGATGAAGGAGGCCTTCTGGAACGTCATAACGAACGCCAACCAGTCCACCGACATGGGCACGCTTTGCATAAAAGTATACGAAGAGGGCGCGGAGGCGGTCATAGAAATATTGGATACGGGCTGCGGCATAAAAAAGGAGGACCTCTCCAGGATATTCGATCCTTTTTTCACGACGAGGCCCACGGGGACGGGCCTGGGCCTTGCCATATCCAAGAGGATAGTCGAGGAGCACGGGGGCAGGATCAAGGTGGAGAGCAATTGGCCCGGCGGGGGTACAGGGTTTAAAATATATCTACCATTGAGAAAGGAGGGATAGATGAAGATACTGGTTGTGGACGACGACGAACACATACTGAGGCTATACAGGGAAGAGCTGGAGGAGGACGGCTACGACGTGGTCATTGCGAAAACAGGCGCCGCGGCCCTGGAGGCCTTCGCAAAGGAAAACCCCGACCTTGTGACCCTTGATATCCTCATCCCGGACATGGACGGCATAGCGGTCCTCAGGAAGATGAAGGAGATGAGGCCCCGGGTGCCGATAATAATGTCTACCGCCTATGATTACCGTGACGATTTCGCCGTATGGGCTTCCGAGGCGTATATCGTGAAGTCAGCCGACCTGACTGAGCTGAAGGGAAAAATAAAGGAACTGCTTTCCAAGGGATAACCGTAAATTGATAACCGTAAAGACCGAAATACCCGTTTATGGCGGCTACACGATAGCCCGGGGAGACGAAGGGATCGTCTTCGTGAGGGGCGCCCTGCCCGGCGAGACGGTCCGCGCCGTGGTGAGCGAGAAAAAGAAGGACTACAGCGTTGCCGCCGTCTCCCAGGTGCTGGAGCCCTCGGATATGCGGGTAGAGCCCTTTTGCGGGCATTTCGGCGACTGCGGCGGCTGCCATCTGCAGCACGCCTCCTATGAGGGGCAGGTCGCCATGAAAAACGCCATAATCGAGGACTGTTTTAAACGCATCGCCGGGATAGAGGCCGGGCCGGACGCCCCGCTCACCGGACCGGATACCCGTTACAGGCACAGAGCCCAGTTCAAAGTTTCCGCAGATGGCCGGATTGGTTTCTTCAGAATGGGGACCCGTGACGTTGTGCCCGTTTCCGAGTGCCCCCTGCTTGCCGGGCCCGTAAACGAGGCGCTGGAGAAAATCAGGCGGATACCGGAGGAGGGGCGCGAACCGATCGGGGGCGCGGGGGAAATCCACATTACCTGTGGTTATCAACACGTCCCTGAGGCGGGCGGTTGTCAATGCGGCCCTGAAGCGGGGGAGCGCGGCGGGGGCGGCGATGAGGGAGGGCTTTTCGGTCAGGGTCTTCAGGCGGCCCCGGGACTCTCGGCGCTCATAAAGGGACGCGGGTTCGACGAGGCCCTGGGAAGCGCTTATGCGGAGGCCGGATTCGATACCGTCTTTTTTGGCGACGGCAGCTATCGCGGCAGGGGCTTTGTGACATTGGATCTCGCCGCTTTCAAATACAGTGTCTCTCCCCTGAGTTTTTTCCAGAGCAACTGGCGGCTGAACCTTCATGCGGTGGACGCGGTAAAGGAATTTCTGGGCCCGCTCAGCGACGGCGTCCTTCTGGATATCTATTCCGGCGGCGGGAATTTCTCCATCCCGTTTGCTCCCTCTGCCGGCAAGATAATATGCGTGGAGGAAAACGCCTCCTCGGTAAAGGACGCAATCCGCAACCTGGAGATAAACCGCATAAAAAACATGAAAGTCATCAAATCGCCGTTTGAAAAGGCGTCTCTTGCCTCGAAAAACAAAAGCATCGATGCCGTCATAGTTGATCCTCCGAGACCCGGTTTGAGCCGTGAGGCCGCAAAAAAATTGCTTGAGCTTCAGCCGGAAAAGCTGCTCTATATCTCCTGCAATCCCGCGACACTGGCGAGGGACGTAAAAAAACTCCTGGAAAAATACAAAGTCCGGTCCGTGAGGCTCGTCGATTTCTTCCCGCACACGTATCATATGGAAGTCCTCTGCCTCCTCGCCCGCATCTGAATCAAAAACCCTTTCTCGGGATTAACTCGCTTTTTTAAACGTCTTTACCTTAACGTTGCATTAAAGTTCGTCATACCGGCGAAAGCCGGTATCCAGTGACGTTGTCTTTAAAGTCGCTGGATTCCGGATTACCGCCTCCGGAATGACGGCAAGAAGTCCACTTATAGTGACTTCATGTTTGCCTCCGGAAACAGCCTTTAAACTGACCGCCAACAATATTTTGAAATGCTTTCGAAGCCCCGATTTGTGCGACTGCAAGGTTAATTTATAAAAAATTTCCTGCCGCGGCCGATATTGACAAAAATATTATCTATTAATTAGAATTTGACAAAAATTCATAACCATGCTTAAAAAATTACTTGACCACGATATCGAGATGAATGACAGGAAGAAGACGAAGGAACATCTGATCCTCGAGTTAAACGAAATCCGCGGGCAGGCGGCCGGCCTGAAAAAGGCCCTTTCCGAGGCCGCGGAAGAAAGGGCGAGGTCCCAGGCCGTTATCGACGCCATAGGCGACGCCGTCAGCATTCACGACGCCGATTTCAGGATCCTCTACCAGAACAGGGTGGCAAAGGACCTGCTCGGGGCCCATGAGGGGGAATTCTGTTTCAAGGCCTACCAGGGAAGGGACAGCGTCTGTGAAGTCTGCCATACCGCCAGGGTATTCGAGGATGGGATGATCCATAAAAAGGAAGGAAAGGCAGCCGGCGTATACACGGAGATAACGGCTGCTCCTCTGAAGGATTCAACCGGGAAGATCGTCGCGGCGGTGGAAGTCACCCGTGATATAACCTTCCGGAAACATTCCGAGGCAAGGCTCCGCCAGTCAAACGAGAGGTTGCGCACCGTATTGGATGCTTCGCCGGCCGCGATAATAGCGATGGACAGCGGCGGGGTGGTGACCCTCTGGAACAAATCGGCGGAGAGGATTTTCGGATGGAACGAGGCGGAGGTGGCCGGACGGCCATGCCCTCTTGTGCCGGAACGCAAACCCGCGCGGGTTCGCGTCCTGCCCGGACAGGGCTTTCGCGGCCTCTCCATCCCGTCGGTGGAGGAACGGCGCAGGAGGAAGGACGGCTCGCTTGTCGACGTGCTGATTTCGGAATGCCCTATTTATGAAGCCGGGGGCAGAGCCGGCGGCTTGCTGGCGGTGATCACCGATATCACCGACCGCAAGACGGCCGAACGGGAGCTCGAACTGGCCCATGAGGAGCTGAAGCAGATATTCGATACGGCGGTGGACGGCAAGCTGGTGCTGGACAGACAGTTTAACGTAGTAAGGGTGAACGATACGTTTCTGAACATGTTCGGCATGAGTAGGCAGGATGTTTTAGGCAGGAAATGTTATGAAACCTCTTTTCTCGCCCATGCCATGTGCCATACCGAAAGCTGCCCCGCGTCAAGGATTCTAAGGGGCGAGGAACGCGTGGACGCCGAGTGCGAGACGCATCTCCGGGATGGTACAAAATTGATATTTGCCGTGAAGGCGATCCCTTTCCGGAACCCCTGCGGGGAGCTGATAGGCATTGTTGAAAACCTGAGAGACATGAGCGAGAGCAGAAAAATGGAAGAGGCCCTTCAGAAAGCCGAGAAACTCGAATCGGTCGGCCTTCTGGCAGGCGGCATCGCTCACGACTTCAACAACCTCCTTCAGGGGGTTTTCGGGTACATATCGATGGCCAAGAGGAGCCTTAACGGAAACATTGAGGCGGGCGCCATGCTCGAGCAGGCGGAAAAGGCCCTCGGCATGTCCGTCAATCTCACCACCCAGCTTCTCACGTTTTCCAGGGGCGGAAAGCCGGTGACAAGGAGGATCAAGCCCGGGACCATAATCGAGAACTCCGCAAAGTTCGCCCTGAGCGGAGCCAGGTCGAAGGCAAAGATCGTTATCGATGAGGACCTGTGGGACATTGATGCCGACCCCGGGCAGATAGGGCAGGTGATCCAGAACATCGTCATCAATGCAAACGAGGCCACGCCCGACGGCGGCAGCGTGGAGATATCGGCCAGGAACATCGAGATCGGGAAAGGGGATCTCGCCAAGGGGAGCAATCCGCTGCTGCCCGATGGGGGAAAGTTCGTGTTGATATCCATACGGGACTCCGGCATAGGGATTCCCGGCCAGTATCTTTCCAGGATATTCGACCCCTATTTCACCACGAAGCAAAGAGGAAGCGGGCTCGGTCTTTCAACGTCATATTCCATTGTCAGGAACCACGGCGGGGCGATCGAGGCGGCCTCCGGACCAAACGGGGGCAGCGTCTTTACGGTCTACCTGCCCGCAAGCGGGCGCGCGGAAGAAGAGGCGCATCCGGCATCCGCCTCAAAAACCGGGCGCAAGGGGAAGATCCTGGTAATGGACGACGAAGATATATTGAGGGACATCGTGAAAGAGATGGTCCAGTCCCTCGGCCATATTGTGGAGGGCGCCGCAAACGGAGAAGAGGCGATTGACAGGGTTAACCGCGCTACACGCTCCGGCGACCTTTTCGATGTGGTCATTCTCGACTTGACGGTCAGGGGCGGCATGGGTGGAGAGGAGACCGTAAGAAGGATCCGGGAGATTGCCCCCGGCACAAAGGCCGTATTGTCCAGCGGCTACGGCGAGGGGCCGGTTATTTCCGACTACAGGTCCTACGGCTTTGCGGCCCTGCTGAATAAGCCGTATCTGATCGATACCCTGAAGGATACCCTGGACTCCCTGCTGCAATAGCAATAGCGGCCAAAGCCGGGAGCCGGACAAAAAGGCTCGAACCTGTTTGAGACTGGTTTTTCTCAACGGTACTTGGGAAATGGCGACTTGTCCAGCACCTCTTCAATCCGGATCATGTAGCCAAAGGGATAATCGGCCTGGAAGAGATGGAACTTTTCGAACTCGAAGAGTTTTCTTGAAGCCAGGAGGAACCTGTAATACGGGTCGCCCTTTTCAAGCACGCGGGTAACGCCGTTCACCTGGAAGCTTATGTACCTCATCTCCCCGGCGGCGTGTCTCATTCCCGAGTAAAGCAGGCTCACGCGCGGGTTTTCCCTCATGTTCATGGCTGTCTTTCCCACGAATATTTCAAGCCCCCCGAGGGCCGCGGGGTCGAAATGCCCCGTATCGGAGTACAGCCTGGCCGCGGTCTCGATCCTCTTTGACAGGCTTTCCGTCCAGGGGCGGGTGCGGGATTCCGCGAGCGCGCCTTCAAAGATGTCCGTGTAGTCGGCCAGCAGGTCCGGGCGGGGCAGTAGCCCTATGCCCTTTACGGTCATGTTCACCGCGAACTCCCCGGGCGCCGCCTTCACGATGTCCGGCCATGTGGTCATGACCGGCAGGTGCGCGGAAAAAAACCTCATCGGATTGCCCCGCCCAATGTCCCGCAGGAATTCCAGCCGGCTGGAGACGAGCCAGTCCAGGCACCGTGACGGGAGCCTGCCCGATGTGATCCTTTCTTCCATCAGGGCTCTGTCTGGACCGCCAATGATTTCACCTTGTCGAATATCCTTGCGCACTTCCAGATCCTCATCTGCGCGCGCCCTGAAAGAAGCAGGAGCAGCATCACCAGAAATACCATCGGGGTGAAATCCTTCCTTATGACACCGTGGTACACCACGACAAAAACGGCGGCCGTGACGGACAGTATGCTGAACAGGAGCCATAAATTGCCTCTTCTGGCCACCCTCAGCAAAAAAGCCTTTTCCTTTTCCGTAAGATTTTTATCCGTCGAATTTTTATTTTTACTTTCAGTGCCCATCCATTGCCGGCCTCCTTACCCGGCCTTTAAGTTCTTCCATGATCGCGGGGGTGATTTCGGAACAGCCCCGCTCCCTTGCGTAGCGCTCCACTGCCGCCTTTACCATCGACCTTACGAAAAAGGGGACGCGATTCAGCCGCTCCCCGGCCTCCCGGCTCCACGCCGGCCCCGCTGGCTCTGCCAGCCCCTGTATGGTGGAATTTATGGTGGAATTTATGGCGGCCGTCGATGGCGGCATCACCGCCTCTTTTACCGCCTCGCCCGGCGCGGGCGCATACGCGCACCAGGGGTCCTCATGGAGATAATCCTTTTTATGGGCATACGCCCGGGCCCTGCACCCGCCGCAAAGCAACCGGTACCGGCAGGCCCCGCATTTGCCCTTGAGGGCGTCCGCCCCGCTTCTGAGCGATTCGAGGACGGGGGAGGCGTTCCAGATGCGTTCGAATTCCTCAGCCCTCACGTTGCCAAGGGGAAGCGGCAGATAAGGGCACGCGGTGACGGTGCCGTCCGGGGTTATCCTGCAATATGTGCGGCCCGCGAGGCAGCGGCCCGCGTCCATTTGAAGAAGCACGGAGTTAGTGTCCCGCGCGTGCAGTATCCTTCTTATCGTGGGGGCGCAGCGGGTCCTGATCATCATCTCTCCGCGTTTTTGCTCCCCCCCCAGCCCCGCGATGTAAGACAGGATCTCCTCATATTGGGCGGGGGTTATGTCGGTCATCTCCTCGGCGCGCCCCGTGCACACCAGGAAGAAAGGACTGAAGACCTTCGCGCCCATTTCGCCCGCGAATTCGATGAGGGCCGGGATCTCCCCCAGGTTCGCGCTTGTGACGACCGTGTTGATCTGGACCTGTATCCCCTGCGCCCTGCATCGGCCGGCGGCAGCCACGGCGGCCGCCCAGGCGCCGGGAAATCCGCGGACTGTGTCATGGATTGGGGGGGTGGCGGAATCAAGCCCGATGCTTACGCCCGAAACGCCGCTCTCCTTCATCCTTTGCGCGGCGGCTTCGGCGAGCGGTGTCC
>JAJYGJ010000056.1:7222-18628 GCA_021790695.1 Nitrospirota bacterium
GATCTTGGGAGGCCAGCTCATAAACGTCCCGCCTCATGAGGGGCTCGCCGCCGGAGATAATGAGCATCGCCTCCGGATTGACAAGAGTTATCCGGTCTACGAGGGCCAGGGCCTCGATAGTGGAGAGCTCATCGCCTGCCGGAGCAACCTCATCCGCGGAAACTGCGGGCAGGTAACAGTGCCCGCAACGCAGGTTGCACCTGCCGGTCACGTTCCAGGATATGATGGACAATTTCTCTTTCATCATGGCGAATCCCCGCGCTGTTTCAGCCTCTTTGCCCAGGCCCCCGCGAGCCGGGATCACCGGTGGGCGCGGCGGTTTTTTCACCGCAGACAAGGACATTGCAGGGCGCCGTCCGAAGGAGGTTTTCGGCCGTGTTGCCGATATCCAGCTCTTCGGTCCGATGGGCGCCGAACCTGCCGGCCACAAAAAGGGCAGGGGGGTCTTTTTTCAGATACATGCACAACTCGTGGCCGGCCTTTCCGGCCAGGAGTGTTGTCTTTACCCCGACCCCGGATTTCAGGCCCTCCGCCCTTGCCTCATCCAGCGCGTCCTGGTATATCTTGCCCAGGCCGTCATCGATTATCTCATCATGGAGCCTCTCCTGCTCCTGGAACCTGAAGACCTTCCGGGCCTCATCGGAGAGGACCCTGACCAGGGACTCAAAAGCCCTCCTGTGGAAGTGAGGGTCGTAGACCGAGACGGCCTCGATGTCCATGCCGAACATGGCGGCCAGCGCCGCGGCCTTCCTGAAGGCGGAGAAGGCCGCAGTACTGCCGTCGATCGCAACTACGATTCTTCCCGCCCCGAGCGGAGAGCCGTTTTTCACGACGAGGACGTCTGCCGTGACCTTCCTCGCCACCCGTTCGCATACCCCGCCTATGAGGCTTCCGTTGACCGCGCCCAGGCCGAGCACGCCCATTATGACGAGCCCGTAACCGCCTGCCCTTTCGTCCCTGACGATTTCAAGCCAGTTCTTGCCTTCCTGAAGCCTGCAATCGAATTGGACGCCCGCCTCGGTGCATCCCTTTTTAAAGGGATCGAGATACGCGTCCGAGATGAGTTTGAGACCGTCTCCGATAAGGGAATCGTGGACCTTTCTGGATTGCCTTAACCTGTCCTCCTGCCGGTAAGGCCCCGGCAGCCCGGCTTCCATGTCATGGAACCGCCTGTCATGGAGGGCGGCGCTGTAGACGTGGCTGCCGGTAAGCCCGGCGCCCGTGCGGCGGGCAAGCGCGATGGCCAGGTCAGTGCACCAGGGCGAATACCTGGAGTTGTCAATCGGGATTAAAATCCTTTTATACATGACTGCCGCAGTCAGGTGGCACGGCCCTTTTTCAATGCGTTATGCAGGAAGAGGCCGATCAGCAAAAAGATGATGAACATTACCGGCGGCAACACGTAGACCGAAAGGGGTGTTTCCGGTATGAGGATCATGTAATACCATGACGATACAGACCCTTTGTCGCCGTGTTCCCCGTTTCGCCCGTCATACAGTGTGATCGAAAAAGGCACGAACCGCCCGACCGCAAGTACTGGGTCGTCCTTGTCACCGGTGTTCAGAGCCCGCTTGAAAATCAGCCTGTACCGGCCGTCCTTGTAGCTTTCGATGGCCTGCACGTCCTGCCGGGACTGTTCTGTCAGGGTATTGACCCCGGCCCCGTTCCATTCGACCGCGTGTCCGCTGTCCGAGACCTTCCACCACCAGATATTTACCGGGTTCGCGGTGTCGCCGCCGAAGAAGTAAGGTTTCTCGGCGCCGGAAGTGATTTTCGAGGGCAACTGCAGCCGCGCCCCGTCCGGGTAAATGACGGCGACGGCGTTTGAAACGCCAGGAGCGGAAACGCTCGCGGCCAAAGCGGAAGCGCCCGAAGGGCCGGTGTTTATGGATGCGCCCGCGCCGGTGGCGTTTGATATGGGAGTTGCGCCGGGGCCGAATACCGTATCGTTTGCGATCCCGGCCGGATGGAAGAAACTCGGTTGCTTGCAGGTCCATTCGAGCATGATCTCGACAGCGGAATCCGTGTACACCCCGCGCACCCTCACGTTGTCAATGAGGGGCATGAAATTTCTCGGAGAAAACATTATCTGGCCCGCCAGCGGGATATCCAGGTAGGGGACTTTATCCCAGAGGGGGTCCGACGTGGATGCCGGAAGGCTCTTCACTCTCGACACCTGGAGCGAGATGCCCAGATGCCTTTTGAGCTGCTCGGAGCGTACGAAATAAGCAAGCGCCCATCTCTGCGTATCGCTCACGGTGTCGGCGTAGGAGGTCATCGGCGTGCCGCCTATGCCGGCCGTTATCGTGGTGTATATGTCTTTCAGGGACGACCCGTCAATGTAATCCCAGGGGGCCGTCTGGTCCGCGGCGTATATCCTGTTATGCCAATCGTCCCTGAACCTGGGCTGCCAGCTTTTTGTTCCGTCGCCCCGGCCCTCCTGGCCGTGGCATTCCCAGCACTTCCCTTTCTTATACCAATGCCGCCCAAGGGCGAGAAGCTTGGCGCTTTCGGACGGGGGAGAGCCGATCGTAAACGGCTTTCCCGGATACTGCCAAATGTCGGGCGATGAGAATTTCTTTATATATTGGACAAGCGCGTTTACCTGGGCGCCGCTGAAGCCTTTCCATGCCGGCATGGTCGTGCCGGGGTTTCCATTCCTGATAATCAGCGCTATGTCGGCATCAGTGGGAGGATAGCCGGTGGGCACCGTTACGTGTTTGAACGTGCCGTGGGTAAAATCCCTCGGCCTGGGGAATACGAAATTCGCCGCGTAGCCGTCGCCCTTGCCGTCCGTGCCGTGGCACTGCGAACACCACTGGTCGTAAAGGGCCTTGCCGTTTACCGCCGGCCAGGCATGGACGGGCAGCAGTATTAGCAGGAAAAATAAAATGGCGGTCAGTTTGATGGAATTGCCTCTTTTCATATTTTTTTGCTTTCCGTCATGCCGTTAAAATGTCCGGGGCTTGTTCCCCGTGGCGGAGTAGATATAGATTGACACATCCCAGATGGAATTCTGGTCCAGCCAGTTTTCGAACTGGGGCATGGCGGAGTCCCACGGATGCGAACCCGATGGAAGGCCCGCCCATCCCTTCGACACTCTCCAGAAGACGTAGGATTCGGGCAGTTGGGCGATCGTGTCCGTCCCCATGAAGGGGGGCGGCGGCGGGTTGAACGCCTTGGCGAAGACGCCCTTTCCGCTGAGGTCTGCGCCATGGCAGAAGAAGCAGTTCTGGAAATAGACCTTCTTGCCGTCTTCCGTGTATTTATTCAGTTGGGCGGCGTTCTCGCGCAAGGGGTTTTGGAGTTTTAGTATATTTATGGTCTGCCCTTTGAAAGTCATCTGCATGGGAGGCTCGGGATGCGTTTCCCGCGGGGTCACCGGGGGCGCGAAAGCCGGTTTCGCGCCGGCGTAAGCGATATAGGCGGCCAGCAGCGGGACGAAGATATAGACGATCGCCACTCTCATCACCTTCTTGTCCTCATCGGCCAGCACGGCCCTTATGGGGCGGAGAAACGCCTTCCATGTCTCATCGCTGATCGAAAAATAGATGAGAAACGTCAGGAAAGCGGTGGCCATGTACATATGGATTATCATGGCCGGAAGCGGGGGCATTATGAGCGGCATGCTCATCAGGCCGCCGTAGATCGCAATCAGGATGCCGATGAAATTGAAAAACGGCGATTTCCTGACCGCGGCGAAGACCGCGACCGCAATGCCGAAGACTCCTATTGCCGGGAATATGTATTGCATTATATTCATTTGCCCGCCTTTGCCGCCTTCGCCTCTTCCTGTTTGAGGACGGGGATGGAACCGGGGTAAGAGACCGTTACCGTCGCCCCCTGGCTTTGCAGGTAGGCGGTCACCGCGATTATCTCCCCGCTTGTAAGGGAAGTGGGCGGCTCGTTCGCGGCCGGCATTATGTTTTGAAATCCCTTCACGATGTACGCCCCGGGGTTCACCAGGGCCTCGAACATATGCTGCTCCGGGGTTATGCCCCGCGCCCTGGCCTCCCTGACCACTTCGGCGCCGATGCCGGTCATGGCCGGCGCCCGCTCGCCGGTTGAGGCCATTACGGGATGGCATACCATGCACTGCCCTTTGCCGTAGACTATTTTTTCGCCGATGCTCACCAGGTCCGCCTGGGAAATGCCCGGCTTGAGCACGATCGTCTTGGGCGGCATGGACCGTGACTGCGGGAGGAAGTCAAGGCCGATGTACAGGAAGGCCAGGTTCAGGACTATCACGATGATGGCCAGTTTGAGGACGCCGCTTTTCATAGCCCGGTCCGCCTCTTCTCCGCGAATTTCTCCAGCCTCATGGTGCTCCAGAACACGAAGGATACCATCACCAGGAAGAGCACCGTCGTGATCGTGACGATGATTGAGGCCACCCCGGCGGTGGGCAGATAGTTGTCCGGGGCATTGTTCATCATGATGCCGTAGACGTGCCAGTACTGCCTGGCCCCGGCCCTCATGTAGCCCAGTTCCCCCATGAGCCACGTAAACGTGACCGTTATGGCGATGAGCGCGTACTGCGAGCGCTCCGGCATCTGCCCCCAGCGCGGTTCGCCTATTATTTTTGCGTTCCTGTACATGAATGAATCAAGCAGGAAAAGCACCAGGATCGCACCGAAGAAGAGGCCGAACTGGATGGGGGAGAGCACGCTTACACGCACGGCGTCGGAGACCATGTAGCCCATCACGCCAAGAAAAAGGACACCCGCCGTGGACAAGGCGATGATAAGCCCCCTTAACGCCTGTCCACCCTTCGCCCACGCGACGGTCGGCTCCTTGTTGCTCCTCCGGAAGATGGCGAAGGAGAGAAACGTCGCCATATAGGAGAGTATGACGGCGGTGTTCTTGGCCGCCATCAACCCCAGTTTGCCCAGGACCGGGTGATAAGCGCCCATCCTCCTGGCCTCCGACAGCGATAGGGCGACGTCGTGCGGCGTGATCCACGCGACATAGCCCAGCAGGACCACGATGAACAGGTATTTCACCTGCCTGAAGTAGCGCTCGCCGCCCGGCATCTTGTGGAGAGATATCCACAGGTAATAGTTTATGAAAAAGAGAATCGCTCCTATGAGGATCGCCTGCATGACCCATAGCCAGGCGAAGAACCCGCCCATGAGCTGGATGCCCTGCTGCTCGTTGAACGAATATATCTCCACCCCCAGGAGATAGCCCACGCCGGGCAGAAGCAGGGAGGCCCCTATGGATATGATGGCCGAGGTGTAACCCATCCAGTCGTAATACGCTTTTTCTTCGGGCGTCTTTGCCGTTATGAACCTGTAGGCGGCGTAGGCCGCGGCGATGCCCGCCCCGAAGACGATGTTCGCAACGAACCTGTGAAGGGAAAGGGGCAGCCACATGTGGGTGTGTATCGTGGCCCACCTGCTTACCAGCCGCCCGGTCTTCGTGACCCCGGCCGGCGTGGTCATGAACCCGACCCAGACGCTTGTGATGAGCAGGATGAACACTCCGAACAGATTGAGGAGCACGCCTATGAAAACGTGCAGGCCCTTCCTGTTCATCATCCGCTTCCAGGAGTAGAAGTAGAGGTAGCAGATCACCACCTCCGCGAACATCACGCCCAGGTAGAGCCACCATGTGTATCCCAGAATCCGCATCATGTAAGAGATGAATTTGGGGTAGAGCAGGGGCAGGCTCGCCATGAAGATCGCGCCCATGAACGCCGTCAGGGTGTATGCCAGGGTGAACAGCTTCGCGAAGTCGTATGCGACCCTGTCCAGGCGCGGGTCCGCCTTTTTCCAGCCCATGAACTCCATCGTGACGGCGAATATCGGCACCCCGAGGACGAACGCGGCGAAATCGAGGTGCGTCTGCGCGATGACCCATATCCAGTCCCGGCTGCCGATCACGGGGAAAAACCTGTAGCCCTCCGCCGTGGGCGGCGCGAGCACGCCCCGAAGTACGAAATAGACGGCGAAACCCGCGCCGAGGATGATGAGGAGTTTTACTATCCCCTTTAAAACGCCCCTGCCTACCGTTGTCTCCGCCATTTAAATCTTTATCTCCTAGAACGCCACGTCCACAAGCACTTTCATCAGCTTGTCCGTTTCGTTGCTCGATGTGACGTCAAGCGCGCCGGGAACATAGTTGCTCCTCGCATTGGCGTAGATGAGCTGTATCTTGGTGTTGAGCCACGGCAGGTAGTTCAATCCGATGAGCCAGGAGTGCTGGCTGGCTGCGGGGTCCCAATCGGCGGCCTGGACCCTGGCGTTGGTGATCCAGTTATACTGGGCGACTATGCCGTAAGTCCTCTGGTAGAAGTAGTCGGCCTCTATGGCGCCGCCGTTGAAGTCCCTCTTGTCGCCGGGCCCCAATGTGCCGGATGTCCCGGTGTCGGTCCCGATCTGCGAAAGATTCGATTCCTGTCCGAAGCCGTAAATCGCCTTTGCCTCCACCAGGTTGTCCGGGCCGAAATTCTGCTCCAGCGAGGCGTCAAGGTATTGCCTGTTGACGTTGGTGGTTACAATGTGCACTGTGTCATTAACCCTTTCCCTCCCGGTGTAGACCAGGCCGCCGAAAGTCACGGACCCGTTAGAGAGCTTCTGGTCCCACGCGAGGCGCGCATAACCCGAGACCGGGCCGGTGCTGGAGTCTTCCGCCGCGCTAAACGGGAACGAGGGCAACTGGTGCATGAAAGTGGCCGCAAGAGTGTCCGCGTCAGTGACCCCGCTGCCCCTCATAATGGTGAGGGCCGCGTAAAGCCGGTTGCCGAGGAAGTACCCGTGGATGGTTCCACCGTTTCTACCGTTACCGGACCAGAAATCGGACGTCCATCCCTTGTTAAGGACCCATGGCAGGCCCTCGGCATCGGGAGTGGCGATGTCCCTGTCCCAGCCGCCCATGCTGTTGAACGGGTCCGCGGAAGTCCCCTGGCCGTGAAACAACACCAGGCCCAGGGTGTTGCCATCCGCCATCGGATACTCGAAGGCGACTTTGGCGACCGCTACGCTGAAGTTCGTGCTGTCGGTGCCCTCTATGCTGGTGAATATGCCGGCATACTTGTAGACCCTGCCGGCAACAAAGAATTGGAAGTTGTCGATCTTGGTCGAGTTTTGATTGAAAGAGCCGTTGACGGATCCCGCAGTCGCATCTGATGGGTCCTGCTCTATCTGATACGGTATGAACAGTATGCGCGCGGAAACCGGGAAGACGTAGAAGAGATTGAGCCTGTCTTTGCTGATGAACCCCCAGTCCGGAGAAGCGTCAGTGTAGGCTTTAACCTTGAACTGCCTGCCGTACTGGTTCAAGTTCGGCCATATAGTGTGGCAGGCCGTGCAGGGTTTTTTGAGCTGCCGCGCAAAAGAGGGGACAGCCTCCGATTTTTGCGACGTGGTCAAGACCATGAAAGAGGCAAGTGCGACAATCACGGCAAGAAGAACTCCCGTCTTTTTCATCCCTAACCTCCTCAGATTTGCTTTTGCTCGCGTGTTTTAGAATGCATGCCTTACAGGGGCTTTTTTGTACGCGAATTCGATCGTGGTTGTCTTCCCCGGGGCCACTCTGACGTTTCCCAGGTCCATCGTCCCCAGCATCTCGTGCCATGCCTCGACGACATACACGCCGGGCGGCACGTCTCTTATGACGAACTGGCCCTGAGCGTTCGTAAGCGCGGCATAGGGATTGTCGAAGACGTAGAGCCAGCCGTGCATCCACGGGTGGGCGTCGCAGGTTATCTCTATGAGCCCCGGCCTTGTGAGAATCTTTGTGACCGTCGCGCCCTTGAAGGGCAGGCCGATGTTGTAATAGGTGGAGTTATTGAGATAGGTGTGGATATTGTGGAACAGCGGGTCCGAGTCCTTGAAGATGGCCTGATTTCCCCTGAAGCCGATCCCGATGTGCGGCACGAAGGCGCATTTGTAGTTGTCAATTATGGATGGGGTCCTCGGGGCCGGGGCTCCGGACTTGATATTTTTAATGAAGACCACGACGTTCTGTATCTTTCTGTCCCTGATCAGATACGCCAGACGGGGAAGCGTCCGGCCGCAGTAATTCACGTTGGTGGTGGGGTGTATTACCGGGTCCTTCGGGACGGGGTTGCCGGTAAACATCACCGTCCCCGAGATCGTCCCGCCGTTTGTGACGGGCCGGACCTGGTAGGCAAACGAGACCAGGGGTACGCACAAGACAAGAAACAGCGCTAAAAATGCCGCCCTTTTGACCGCGGCAAACCCTCTTGACGCGGTTTCCCATCCGTACGGCATGAATCCCGGCCGGTGAACTCCGCGCATGTCTGCTTTCCTTTTCATCCTTTAGTTCTTCCTCCTCCTTTTTTGACTATTTTAAAAAAAAAGTTTTTTTCAAATTTCCAGATTTTGTGATAATTATCCTTGAGACGGACGCCCATTGATCCGTTTTTCGAAACGCAATTCACCGTTCCGTTTACCGGCGTGAGGCATGTTTGAAGTGACATTTCTTTATGGATACTACTACAATTTTGCGGCATGTCAAGAGAACGGGGACTCCCGGATGGAAAATCCTGTTGAAAAGAATTGCTTTGAATATTTTTAGTGAGGCTTATATTTACTCTCATCCCCGGAAAATTCTAGCTTATATTTTTTATTTTGTCGTCGTAATTGCATTTAGAAGAAAGGTTCATAAATCGGGGCGCAAATTTTCTATAAAAGAATTTTCTTATGTTTGTTATTAATTGAAAATTGGAAGTTGCCTCAAGTTCACGTTTTTTTAAAAATCCTCACCCCGGGGATTAACTGCGGGCAGGGGCTGGTCTTACAGCGGGAGAGAGGCCTTCGGGTTCAGGTCGAGCTTTGCCAGCCGGCCCGCGCCGAAGCGATGGAACCCGCCGACGGCGATCATGGCGGCGTTGTCGGTGCAGAAGGCGGGCGACGGGATGAAAAGCCCAGTGTCCATTTTCAGGGCCAGCTCATTCATGCCGTTCTTGAGCGCGTTGTTTGAGGCGACCCCGCCCGTAACCGCGAGATTCCCGGCGCCGGTTTTTTTTACGGCCCACTGGCATTTTCTCATGAGCACGTCCAGAACGGCCGCCTGAAAGGAGGCGGCCACGTCTCTGACCAACCCCTGTCCGTAAGGCCGCGACTGGCCTTTCAGGAAATTGACGACCGCGGTTTTGAGGCCGCTGAAACTGAAATCGAGCGTGCCGGGCAGCCAGGCCCTCGGGAACCGGATTGCCCCGGGGTCTCCCTCCGCGGCCAGCCGGTCTATCCTCGGGCCGCCGGGATAGCCCAGACCCAGCAGCTTGGCCACCTTGTCATAGGCCTCTCCGGCGGCGTCGTCGCGGCTTTTTCCAAGCTGCCGGTAACGCAAAAAACCCTCGACAAGATAGAGCGAGGTGTGGCCTCCGGATACGACCAGCGATACATACGGGAATCCGGGGCCAGCGCCTTCGATAAAGACGGAGAGTATATGGCCCTCAAGATGGTTCACCCCGGCCAGGGGGATTTTTTTTGAGTAACTGACGGCCTTGGCAAAGGAGCAGCCCACCAGCAGGGAGCCTATCAGCCCCGGTCCGACGCATACGGCGATGGCGGCGAGTTCCTCGAGGGCGGCCCCGCACATGGCCTCGCTCACGACGGGCCATATCATCTCGTTGTGCCTCCTCGATGCAAGCTCCGGCACTATGCCGCCGTATTTGGAATGTATTTCGGCCTGTGAGGAGACCACGTTTGAGATAATGCGCGGAGCGCCGCCTTCGGCCTTGAAATCCATAAGCGAGGCGGAGGTGTCGTCGCAGGAGGTGTCTATCGCAAGTATCAGCAATTTTTATTTTTTCAGCGCGTATAATCGAAGACGTGCGCGCCGGGCGGCGGGATGAAATCGAAGACCGAATCCTTTATTCCCCGGTTCAGTCTGACGTCCTTCAGGATTATCCGGACCACGTTCGAATACCGGTCGTGTATGCTGAAACTCTTTACCGGAAACGCCCCGTTTGAGGGCCTGACCGTTATGAATTCGATGCCGCTCATAGGGTTTTTCGGCCTGAGTATCAATTCCCCGTTTTTCTCCGTGACGTTGAAGTCCCGGTCTATATCGCCCAGTCCGCCAAGGAAAGCGACCGGCGCGGTCCCGTAGGTGCCCGGGTCAAACCGGCTTTTAAGTACCTGGTCTTCTTTTTCCTGGTAAATGGTGATTGCATCCCCCCTTATGACAACCTGGTCGAGGCTTCCCGTCTTGTATATGTAACGCATCCTCGCGGGCAGTTTTATCATGAAATCGCCCCCGAAGGTCTCCGTCTTTCCAAGGTCCTTGAGATAGCTCTTCTGTACGAAACTGCCGCTTGCGTCCCTGATCCGGCTGTAGGCCGCCTGTATTCTTGCGGCAAGCCCCGCGGCCTTTGCCGCGCCGGTCCCGAAAAGGGCCGATGAAATGAAAACGGCAAGGACAAAGACAATCTTGAGACAGGTCCCGCAAACGCGTAAATTTCCGTGCCCTTCGCGCCTGGTATTCATTCCGGCATCCCGCCCTCTGCGTCTTCTCCGGCGGGGCCGCGCCTGTCGGGCGCTTCCACGTCTATATCCAGCGGGGCCGTTCCCTCCGGTGCGTCTTCAAAGTACGGCGCATAATCGTCCGGGGGCACAGCGTCCAGGGTCGTCCCTGCTTCCGTGGCGATAGTCTCCCGGGCGACGGGCGCGACGCCGTCCTCCCCGGTTTCGCTGCCGGCATGGGCCCTTATGACCCAGATGGGCCCGAATTTCTCCTCCTGGTATACGCGGGCGAGGCCCAGTTTCAGTATCTCCAGGACGGCCACGAAGCTCACGATCAGGTGGGATTTCGTAGCCTCACCTTCGAAAAGCTCCTCGAACCTGAGCGTCTCCTTTTCCTCAAGCATCTCCAGTATCCTGGCGATTCCGTCCTTTAAGCTCAGCGTCTGTCTGGTGATGTCTTGCAGCTCGGGCGGGGCCTTCTCCAGGATTTTCCGGAATGCGGTAATCAGGTCAAAAAGAGAGATTTCGGGAAACGGGAGGTCCTGGTCCCCGTTATCTCCGGCCTCTTCGGCAGCGTCGTCCGGTCTGTATTGGACCGCTGACCATTTCTGCCCGAATTCACCGAGTGCAAGAGAGGCCTCCTTGAACGCTTGGTATTCGATCAGCCGCTGGACCAGTTCCAGGCGCGGGTCATCCTCCTCGTCGGGCGCCCGTTCTTCCTGGGGAAGCAACATCCTGGATTTAATATGAATGAGGGTCGCCGCCATAACCAGGAATTCCCCGGCCACCTCCAGATTAAGCTCCTTCATCAACCCTATGTACTCCAGGTACTGGCCCGTGATAAGCGCTATGGGGATGTCATAGACGTCTATCTCGTTTTTCTTTATCAGGTGCAGAAGGAGGTCCAGTGGGCCCTCGAAGACCGGTATCTTTATGCTGTACTGGCTGCTCATGTCGGAATGATTTATTC
>JAJYGJ010000111.1 GCA_021790695.1 Nitrospirota bacterium
CAGGGAAGCGTCATAAGGTCCTGGCTGCCCGAACTCATGGAGGACGCCTTCAAAAAAGACCGGGAGCTTTCCGGGCTGGAAGGCTTCGTGGAGGACTCGGGCGAGGGCCGCTGGACCGTCCAGGAGGCGATAGAGGCCGGAGTGCCGACGCCGGTCATATCCGCGTCTCTCTTCCAGAGGTTCGGGTCAAGGGGCCTGGCGGATTTTTCATACAAGGTCCTGGCGGCCATGAGACATGAATTCGGCGGCCACGCGGTGAAAGAGAAGAAATAAGGCTTTTATTAAGGGCGGTATGGGAGGCCTTGCCCCCATGCCGCCCCGAAAGCCGGGGCATCCGCGAAACAAAATCTCTTCCCCTGATACGCCGCACCCGGGAAGAGATTAAAAGCTGGTCCCCCAAGGAAATCTTCCGCAGCAGAATCATGGAAGCCATCCGGTCTTTTTCCGGAAACGCCCCGCCCTTTTTCCAGAAACATCGACAAGGACTGGCCACGGAGGACGTGCTTCAATACGGGACCGGGCCGCGGCGTTGCCCCGCGTTTACTTACATCTTATTCTGTGGGCGGCGGCGGGGGACCGCGCGCCAATGCATTCACTGTATCAACGGCCGGGGGGCTCCGGGTAAAGGCGCAATATTCAGCGAAGGGGGCGCGGTTTTTAACTTGATATAATGATGGGAAGCAGTGAATAAGGGGAGACGGGGGGGACTTGTGGAAGTGCCGGGTAAACACCGGATGACGGCATCTGCATTGTCTCCAGGCGGATATTATTGAAGGGCATGAGAAGACTTTGAAAGCGGACGATTGCAGTTTATGAATAAGGAAAACAGGACGAATACGGACTTCAGGGACGAACTCGCAAGGGAACAGGTCCGTCTTGTATTTCAGGACCTCTCCACGATGCAATCGGTCTCTTTCATCGTGGCCATCGTCCTCTCCTTTATAGCCCGCAATGACATCCCGCATGAGGACATTTTTGCATGGGACCTGATGATCCTGACAGTTGTCGCAAGCCGGATCGTCCTCCGCCACCGGTTTCTCAAGGTGCGGGAAGGCCCCTTCTCCGCGGGGTACTGGAAAAAGGCTTATCTCGTCCTGGCCTTCATCTCGGGGATAGTCTGGGGCCTGTCGGCTTTTACCATTTTTCCGGCCGGCGGCCCGTGGATCGTTGCCATTTTTTTACTGGCGATAGCCAGCCTGTCGGCGGCCACCACGATGTCGCATTCCTCCATCAGGCTCGGCCCTGTGGCATGGGCCGGACCGGTTTTGCTGCTCTATGCGGTCCGCTCCTTCGCGGAAGGAGGAGAACCGGGATATGCGATAGGTTCCTTGATCATGCTTTACCTGTTCGGGGTCATACGTTTTTCGCTCATTCACAACAGGGCCATCACCTCGGCCATTTCCCTGAAGTTTGAAAACCTGAGGCTGTTCGAGGAGGTCGGGAAAACGAATGTTCTTCTTTATCAGGACATAATCCGGCGCAGGCAGGCGGAAGAGGCACTGGACAAATACCGCCAGCATCTGGAACAGCTTGTTGAAAGGCGCACGGCGGAGCTTCTTGAGGTCGAGAAGAGATACCGTTTGCTGTTTGAAAATGCCAGGGACGCCATCTTTATCATAGATGCCGAGGGGCGGGATGCCGGCAAAATAGCCGCGGCCAATGAAACCGCGGCGAAGATGCACGGGTACACCATTGCCGAGCTTTTGAAAATGACCATAAGGGATGTGGATTCCTCCCGGGACGAGAAGCTTTCACCGGAGCGCCTTGAACTGATATTACAAGGGGAGCGGCTGAAGGCGGAGATAAAACACCGAAGAAGAGACGGCACCATTTTTCCGGTAGAGATCAGTTCGGGCATTTTCGATCAGGGCGGCCATAGATATGCATTCGCCATAGAGCGCGACATAACGGAGCGCAAAAAGGCGGAAGAGAAGATCAAGGCTTCCCTTGCGGAAAAAGAGATACTTCTCAAGGAAATATACCACAGGACAAGGAACAATATGCAGGTAATAAGCGGTCTGCTCAATCTTGCGTCCATGTCCATCGGGGACAGCGGCCTGAAACAGGTGTTCAAAGAGACCCAGGACAGGATCATGGCGATGGCCCTTGTCCATGAAAAGCTGTATAAATCAAAAGACCTTTCCAATCTGGATATGAAGGAATACATAGAGGATCTTTCCGCGGCCGTGATGGAAAGCTACCGGGCAAACGCGGAAAGGGTATCCCTGAAAATCGCGGCTGAGAGGATTCCATTGTCGATAGACCTGGTCGTCCCCTGCGGGTTGATAATAAATGAACTTCTTTCCAACTCCCTGAAGTATGCCTTCCCGGGGCGGCGGCAAGGGGAGATCGGGATAGCCGTTCATAAAAAAGGCGAGGAGATGGAACTCGTATACGCCGACAACGGCGTGGGGCTTCCGGAGGGGTTTGACATAAAAAAAACCAGGACGCTGGGATTGAGACTGGTCAATAATCTCGTCTCAGGGCAACTGAAAGGACAACTTCAAGTCCACCGGAAAAACGGGACCGAGTACCGGATAAATTTCAATCTGACGGAGCAATAAAAAAGCATGAGCAAAGAGCCGGCGTTTCGGGATTTTGAATATTTCTTATTATGGCGGCTTCACCCGCCGCCGGGGTTGGAAAACAAACGCCGCTTGACAAGTTTCTTTTCCGGGACCGATTTTGAGACAGGTCCTAACGTCTTCGCGGAGGGTTTTCTTCCGACGGTGCGACTTCGGCAAACAACCTCTTGCCTGTTCTTTGCCGGGCCGCATCGGAGAGCTTTCTTATCATGCCGGAATCCGCAAGCGCCGCTACTGCGGCGTCAACCGCGTGGTGACGGTGGCCGTCTATGATGCGCGGCTGCATTATGGTAGTATTGGCGAAGCATATATACTCTCTTGAGTTGTGAAAACCGGGAAAACGGCCTGTTGACAGGGCTGACGGCGGCCTAATGTGATTTACCGGCGACGTATTTGAGGGGCGGAGATGGACGAACGGAAGATATTTTTCTTCACCTGCGTTTCCCCCGGGGGTGAGGAGGTCTATTCGCATTGTGAGCGGCATATAAGGGAATTGATTGTTCCGGAGGGTTTCAGGGTGGAGATAGGCCAGGCCCGCGGCGCGCCGGGCCTGGCCGAGGGATACAACCTGGGCATGGCCCGCTCCGGCGCAAGGTACAAAGTCTACCTGCACCAGGATGCCTTCATTATCAATAGGATGTTTTTATTTGATGTCCTCAGGCTGTTTATGGCCCATCCCGAAATAGGGCTCATGGGTGTCGCGGGCTGCGGGATACTGCCTGCCAGCGGAATCTGGTGGCAGGGGAAAAACCTTACCGGGAAGGTGATTGAATACCGGAAGGCGTTCAGTGTCCAGTCATTCGCCGATGCCGCCGCTCCGGTTTCGTATGTGCAGGCAATAGACGGCCTGATCATGATCACCCAGTACGACCTGCCCTGGCGGGAGGACCTTTTTACCGGTTTCCATTTTTACGACATCTCCCAGTCCCTGGAGTTCATCAAGGCGGGGCGTCGGGTGGCCATACCTGCCCAGACCGATCCGTGGTGTATCCACTATAGCGCCAAACCATTCGATATCGATGGGGACTACCTGCGCTACAAGAGCGTTTTCCTGGAGCACTACGGGGAGTTTTGCGGAGTCCGGTCCTTCCGGAACACCTTGAAAGAATTTGATTACAAGCTCCGAAAAGTAAAACGCCGGGGCTTCTCAAAAATGAGCGGGCGATTGTGAGTTTGTTTTCGATGGGGACGGCAGGGGGGCTTCGCCCCCCCTGCCGCTTGAAAAAGGCCGGGCCGGCGGGTGTAAAAGGCCCTTATTTCCCCGCCAGCAGCGTATTTCTTTTTTGGGCCATCGTCTCCAGGACTTCCCTGAAGGATGCCGAGAATTTTTCGACCCCTTCGGTCTCAAGCCGGCTTGTGACGCTGTCGATGTCCACGCCCGCGGATTTGAG
>JAJYGJ010000075.1 GCA_021790695.1 Nitrospirota bacterium
CGACATCTATGTCCAGGTCCCGGTCAGTGAGGCAATCCTGGTAGCCAGTATCCCCGAAAAGACCTCGGGCGGCGTAACGCTTGAAAGCGCGTCCGATGAGGCGGCCGCGGGCAGCATCAACCTGGTCGGCCTGAGAGTCGAGGAGGCGCTCTCCAGGCTTGAACCTTTTTTGAATCATGCCTCCATAACAGGTTTGAACGAGGTCACGATAATCCACGGCGTGGGCACCGGGCGGCTCATGAAGGCGGTGCGCCAATATCTGAAAGGGCATCCGCTTATTGAAAATTTCCGGAGGGCGGACCCATCGGCGGCCGCAACCGGGGAGGGCGTGACCATCGCCTCGATCAGATGACAAAGCCCCCCATGTCTAAACTCAAAAGGGCCGTCCTCGGATTCATCTTCATTCAATTTTTCATTGTGATCGGCTTTTCGGGCTACAAGGCGTGGCAAAATACCAGCAAGGGCTGCATCAAATGCCATTCAAACAGGCAGGAGCTTGCCAAACTGGGCTACCCGGAACTCTACGTCACCCCTGCCATGGTCGCAAGACAGAGCCATCATGCGAACGCGACCTGCCGCGACTGCCATCTCGGAAACGGCTGGACGGACAATATGAAAAAGGCCCATGAAGGGATGCTGAAAGCCCTTTTCATATCCGATACGGGGGGGCTGGTCCCCCGGACGAAGGTGCTCAAAGGCGCGCTTGTGCCGGGCGGCGACGACAAGATACGGGCGCTTATACCGAAGGTCGAGTACGACGGACAGCTTTACGCCAACCCTGAAGTAAGAAATATCCTGTGGGAGGACAGAAACCCCGAGACCTTCAACTTCGACCCCGATCTGGCCAAAAAGTCCTGCGGCCGCCCCTCCTGCCATCCCGACCAGCTCAAGCAGTTCATCACCACGGACATGGGGACCAACTACAGGCAGCGCAGGATGAAGAGCTGGATGGTGCCCTTCGGCCCCCATAACTGCGGCCCGTCATTCGCGGACCTGCCTCCGGAAAAGGTCCTGAAGGGCAGTGGTTTCGATTACGCGAACACGAAGATGATAGCGGCGGAAATGGACGTGCCCTTCAGCCGGGCGCAGGCCCGCGTCAAGCAGAAATTCTGCAACGTCTGCCACCCCGGATGTCTGGACTGCCACTTCACCCCGGGCGCGAAGGACGGGGCGCACCATTTCTCACGGGTGCCTCCGGCGGTGAGCTGCGAGGGGTACGGGCGCGGCACGAGCATCTGCCATCCCGGCGCGATGCAAAGCAGAAGGGGCGAAACCTACTCGGGCGGCGACTACTCCATACCCACCGGCGAGAAGCCCGATATCCATTACAAGTTGGGGCTCAAGTGCGTTGACTGCCACATGATGGGCCCCAAGGGCATGGGCGACATGATGAGGAACGCCACCTGCCAGGACTGTCATATAGAAGCCGAAGAGGCCCTGGCCAGGAGCGTCCACAGGAACCTGGACTGCGCGGCCTGCCATGTAAGCCAGCTCCGCGGCTATCAGCTTACCATGTGGGGCCCCGGCACGGCCGGGGGAAAGCCGACCCCTTTCAAGAAATATTCGCTTTATTACGGCATCCAGGCCCCGCCCATAATAATGAAGGACCAGGAGGGCAAATGGAGGCCTTACAAGGTCTGGCCCCACGCCCTGGGCAACTTCGAAAAGAATGTCCCCCCATCGGGGAAAGTGCAATTCAGGTGGCCGGACGGCCAGACCCACGACGCATATTACATAGCCGGCACCGTGGGCGGCCTTCCCGCGGACAACAAACAGCTTTTATGGCTGGAGATAGAGCAGGCCGCCCATCCTTACGGCAAGGCCAGGAGTTGCCGCTCCTGCCACGGGCGGGCGGGCAGGCAGGTCTCGGAATCAAGATGGCGGTTCGAGGACAGCCAGGGTGCCCTTCCGTTTAACGGGACGGAGAAGATCGTTGCGGACAAAAACGGCCTGCGCATAGAGGACCTGAAAAACACAACGCCCATCGTGCCCGTTGGCAGCGCCAGGATCGCGGACTTCGCCGCGTGGGTTTACATGAAGGACAAGTGGCGGGCGCCGGGGGATTTCTCGATAAAGACGGACCCCGCGAAATACAAAAAGTCCTTGAAAATCTGGACCGAGGCGCAGGAAAGATTTGAGCCGATGGAAAAAAAGTCGGCGGGCTTCGGCAGGGAAAAGCTCATAAGATTCAAACGGCTGGAGGAACTGGTCTTCCATAACGAAAAAGAGGCGTTCAGGGACATGAAGAGATTCAGATAAGGGCGCGTTCGACGAGGTATCTGACAAACCAGCCGGCCGCCAGGCGTGCCACCTCCTCGAGAGTGCCCGGCTCCTCGAACAGGTGCGTTGCTCCGGGGACTATCTCCAGCCTCTTTTCCGCCGTGATGTATTCAAACGCCCTCCGGTTCAGTTCTATGACTATCCGGTCCTGCTCCCCCACGATGAGGAGTGTCGGCGACTGTATCTTCCTCAAAGCCTCTTCCCCGGCCAGGTCCGGCCGCCCCCCGCGCGAGACAACCGCCCCGATATCGCCCCCGAAATGCGCCGCCGCCCGCAGGGCCGCCGCGGCCCCGGTGCTGGAGCCGAAATAACCGATGGCCAGCCCCGCCAGGGTCGGGTCCCCCCGGAGCCATTTCGTCGCCGCGATGAGACGTCCGGTCAGGAGAGCGATGTCGAAGCGTTTTTCATAGGCGACGTCTTCCCCGACGGTCAGCAGGTCAAACAGAAGGGTGCCCAACCCCTGGCTCCTCAACGCATGGGCGACGAATTTATTCCTGGGGCTGTGCCGGCTGCTTCCGCTTCCGTGGGCAAAAACCACCACGGCCCGCGCACCATGCGGAATTTGCAGGTCGCCCTCCAGCATTACCGAGTCCGCGGGAATAAGCTTGTTTGCGCCACCCGCGGGAGGATCATCGGACCGCGCGGCGGACCCGGCCTCACCGTGACTGGCCGCCCTGCTGCCGGCCCCTGCGCCGCCGGCAGCCTCTTCCAGGAGGCTCACTACCTCCTCATCCGTGACCTGTCTGAAATCATAATAAAAGCTGCCTATGGCCGTGAAAAAAGGATGGACCTCCAGACAGACGAAATCATCGGCCAGCCGCTTGATGGCGTCCTGCGTCTCGGGCGGCGAAACCGGCACGGCGGCGATAAGCTTCGCTGGGCCCTCTTTTTTAAGCGCGGTGAGCGCGGCCTTCATCGTGGCCCCTGTTGCGATCCCGTCGTCAACCAGGATGACCATTCTGCCTTTCACCGGCATGATCCCTCTGCCCTTGCGGTAAATCTCCCGCCTTCGCTCTATCTCCTTTTTCTGGACGGAGATCACCTCGTCGACCCGCTGCCGGGAAATATTATAAGCGGAGATCACATTGTCGTTCAGTATGATTGCGCCGGTCTCGGAGACCGCGCCCATGGCCAGCTCCGGCTGCCAGGGCACGCCCAGTTTGCGGACGATGAGGACGTCCAGCGGCGCGCCCAGAAACTCCGCTATCTCCCGGCCAAGCACAACGCCTCCCCTCGGAAGGGCGAGGACCATCACATCTTTTCCCCTGTAATGTCTGAGCGCGGCGGCAAGCTTCTGGCCGGCGTCTTTTCTGTCCCTGAACATACCTCAACCTCCCGTTTGGCGCATGCGGTCATACAAGCGCCTCATTCAAATCTTACCACCGGGGGGAATGATTTCAACTTGCCCCCGGACCAGGGTCTCCGGTGGATTACTCCGCCTGGCAGCATCAGGGCGTGGGGGACTTGAGCGACATGGCTTTTTTCGTTCCTGATGAAATTGCCTGTCGTTACCGGAACCGAGACATTACCGAATTTCCAGGATGGCAAGGGGGGCGAGTTAATTGACGGTTTTCCGGCTTTTATGGTATGCTGGACATAGCTTAAGTGGCTGAAACTATTGGTTTTTGGGGAGTCGTCTAAGGGCAAGACGGCAGACTCTGGATCTGCTTATAGG
>JAJYGJ010000175.1 GCA_021790695.1 Nitrospirota bacterium
GCATGCGCGTGGTCGTCGTGAGGGGCGGCACGGAGTCCAGGGAGTACCTGATCCCCAGGGGCAAGCACGTCAGCGTGCACGAGGGCGACTGGGTGCGCGCGGGCGAGGCCCTCATGGACGGCTCCGTAAACCCCCATAACATCCTGGACATCCTCGGGCCAAAGGAGCTGCAGCGCTACCTGGTTGACGAGGTGCAGAAGGTCTACAGGCTGCAGGGTGTCTCCATAAACGACAAGCACATCGAAGTCATCGTAAGACAGATGATGCGCAAGATAAGGATAGACGACCCCGGCGACACGGAATTCCTTGCCGGCGACCAGATCGACCGGATACCCTTCATAGAGGCCAACGAGCAGGTGAAGGCGAAGGGCGGCAAGCCGGCCCAGGGCAGGCCCATGCTCCTGGGCATCACCAAGGCCTCGCTTACGACCGAGAGCTTCGTGTCGGCCGCCTCTTTCCAGGAGACCACGAGGGTCCTGACCGAAGCCGCCATCCGGGGCCAGGTGGACGAACTGCGGGGGCTCAAGGAAAACGTGATAATGGGCAAGATGATACCGGCCGGCACCGGCATGCTCCGCTACCGCAACACCTTCGTGAAGCGGGAGGTGCCGTCCTTTATCACGGAGGAAACACCTGTTTCCCCCGAAAGCGAGGCGATCCCCGAAGTGTGAGGTTCATGGCTGATGTCATGCTCGGGCGTCTGGCGAGGTATCTCCGGCTCCTGGGCCATGATACGGCTTATGAGCGCGACATAACGGACGCCGCCCTGCTGCTTCTTGCGCTGAAGGAAGGGCGGATACTGCTTACCAGGGACACCGGGCTTGCGGCGAGGAAGGTTTTGCCCCGTGGGCGGACCTTCCTCGTCCTCTCGGACGATCCCGCCCGCCAGCTTAAAGAGGTGATCGATCATTTTTCGCTGGGTCCCCCGCCACCGGAAGGCCTCATAGGCAGATGCACCGTTTGCAACTCCCCGCTTGCCAGGGTCGGTGTCAGGCAGAGCGTCCGGGACCTCGTTCCCGAACATGTCTTCCTTTCCGGCAAGGATTTTTTCAGATGTTCCGGCTGCGGCCGCGTCTACTGGGAGGGCTCCCACATCGAAAGATTCATGAAAGACATGAGGCGGCTCTTGAAAGACGGATGACTCCCCCCGGCCCTGCCGGGGGCCCGTCATCGAGGTTTCCCTGATCAGGGGCCCGTCATCGAGGTTTCCCTGATCAGGGGCCCGTCATCGAGGTTTCCCTGATCAGGGGCCCGTCATCGAGGTTTCCCTGATCAGGGGCCCGTCATCCCCGGCCGGCCGCCAGTCGGACGACGACTGATGTGCCCGAGTTTTCGCGGCTCGTCACCTCGATGCCCCCTTTCATCCTGACGAGCATGTCCTTTGAGATCGCAAGCCCCAGCCCTGTGCCGTGCCGTTTGGTTGTAAAGAAGGGCCGGAAAAGTTCGCCCAGGCGGCCTGCGGGGATGCCGCGCCCGTTGTCCTCGACCCGGATCAGGAGTTCGTCTTTCCCCCTCGCCAGTTGCATGGAGATGGCGGGTTCTTCCCTTTCCGAAAGCGCGTCAACGGAGTTAGAGATGATATTCAGGAGGACCTGGAGCAGGGCGCGCGGGTCCGCAAGCCCGACGGCCCCGTCGATTTTCTCGATGCTCAATCTTATCCGCTTTTTCTCCAGGTCCTCCCTCACCAGCCGGACGAATTCGTCCATGAACGCGCTGATGTCAAGCTCTCCAATTTCCAGGCCCTCGTACATGTTATAGCTTTTCAGGTTCCTCAGCATCTGTTCCATCCTCGAAAGTTCCTGGAGGCACCGCTCGACGTACTTCGGCGCGGTGCCGGAGATACCCTTTCCCAGGTCTTTTTTCAGTATTTCCAGGCTGGTTTTTATCCCCGCCATCGGGTTTCCAAGCTCGTGCCTGATCCCGCTGAAGATATACCCCAGGTTGTTCATATCGGTGACGGACCTGGCGACCGACAGGAGCTTGCGGTTTTCCTCCGCCTCAGCCCTCAGTTTCTCATTGGCCTCCTTGAGCTGGGCGGTGCGGGCCTTCACCATCTCCTCGAGCTCCAGTTCGCTTCGCTCAAGCCTCGTGCGCATCAGCTTTCCTTCAGTGACATCGCGCGTTATAGAGACCCCAACCGTTTTGTTTTTCCAGCGCATAACGGAAGAGATCATTTCGATATGCCTGGTCCCCTTCGGCGCGCGGATTTGTTTTTCTTTTTTATACATGGCCCCGTTCCCGAAAGACTTCAGGATGGGACAGCCGTCGCAGATGCGGTCATTCGAATGGAAGGCTTTGTAGCAGAATTCGCCTGTGTGGCCTCCCATTAATTTTATGTGGGCCGGGTTCTGGTACAAGACCTTGAAATCGGAGCCGTAAACGCATACGCAATCCCCCATGGCGTCCAGAATGCCCTTGCAGAAGGTGGCCTGAAGGGCCTTCGTGCGCGGGGTTTCCGGCCTCCCGCATACGGGAACCGTATTGGGGAAGGAAGGTCTTTTCATGGTCTAAATTAACAGCGCCATATTGAGATGTCAAGCAATATTGTAATTATAATTATTATAGATATTATACATATCGGATTTTTCGGTGGTAATATAATTTGAGTTGATAAACGCCAGGCGATGTCGGCTTGAGCGTCATAGCTTTTTTTCGTGGCCGATGCCGGCGAATTTCCGCGAAACTCTTTTGCCCGCCCATGTCTGAGCCCTTTCAGGGCGAGTTTGGGCGGGCATGAGCGGAAAGAGGCCATGCAGCGGCAGAAAAGAAGCTCAAACAGCGAAAGCCGATGTTGTCTGGCGGGGCCGGGGAAATCAGATGAAGAGGGATTGCTCCGCGGACATGGTCTCGATCCTCGCGGAGCCGATTTCCTCCGGCAGCGCCATCCTTATCCGTCCGTCCCGGACCTTTTTATCAAGGAGCATGGCCTTGAGCATCTGCTCCCCGTCTACCAGGCCGGCCGGGATTTCCGTGGGAAGACCGTACAGGCGGAGGAGGTTTTTTATCCGCTCGCGGACGCCCGGTTTCAGCAGGCCCCTTTTTTCGGCCAGTTCCGCCTCGGCGCACATGCCGATGGCCACGGCCTGCCCGTGCAGGTATTTTTTATACTTGGTGAGGGTCTCCAGGGCGTGGCCGACCGTATGCCCGTAATTGAGTATGGCCCGAAGGCCCGCCTCCCGCTCGTCCTTGCCCACCACCTCCGCCTTTATCTCGCAGCTTCTTCCGATGATATGGCGGAGGCAGTCGGGATCGAGCCCTTTTATACGCTGCGCCCGGGTTTCGAGGTATTCGAAAAGCGCCCTGTCTTTTATCACGCCGTATTTGATGACCTCGGCCATACCGGCCGCGAACTCGGCGGGCGGCAGGGTTTTAAGCGTCGCCGTGTCTATCCAGACTGTCGAGGGCTGCCAGAAGGTCCCTATCATGTTTTTCCCGAGGGCGTGATTGACGCCCGTCTTGCCGCCGACGGAGCTGTCCACCTGCGCCAGGAGCGTTGTGGGCGCCTGCGCGTAGCGCATCCCCCTCATGTAAGTGGAGGCGGCAAACCCCGTCATGTCCCCGATCACGCCCCCGCCCAGGGCCACGAGGCAGGAGCCCCTCTCAAGCCGTGCTTTCAGCATCTCCCCGTAAATGAACTCCATCCAGGTCAGGTTCTTGTATTCCTCACCGTCCGGGACTCTTATGACAGTTACGCTGAAGCCGGCCTCTTCAAGCGAGGAAAGCGCCGGGCCGCCGTACAGGGAGAAGACCGTGGGGTTGCTGACGAGGGCTATTTTTCTTTCCAGGCCGAGAGGAAGAAGGGCCCTGCCCAGGCCTGAGAGCATGCCGTCTCCTATGCGGATGGGATAGCTCCGGTCTTCGAGGTTGACTTTTATCTCCATTCCTTCCGCCTGCCCTTTTTCCCGTCCGCTGGAGACCCCCCGCCTAAAGGGGGCATTTCTCCGAGAT
>JAJYGJ010000152.1 GCA_021790695.1 Nitrospirota bacterium
CACCATAAACGGGATAGGCGAGCGCGCCGGCAACTGCTCCCTGGAGGAAGTGGTCATGGCGCTCCGCACCCGCAGGGACTTCTTCGGCGCCGACACGGCTGTGCGCTCCGGGGAGATAATGCGCTCTAGCCGCCTCGTCACGAAGATCACCGGCATCTCGGTCCAGCCGAACAAGGCGATAGTAGGTGCAAACGCCTTTGCCCACGAATCCGGCATCCACCAGGACGGCCTCCTGAAGGATAAGGCGACTTATGAGATAATGCGCCCGGAGAGCGTGGGGCTGACAGGCGCGAAACTCGTGCTGGGCAAGCACTCCGGAAGGCATGCCTTCAGGACGAGGCTCAAAGAGCTTGGACACGAGCTTTCAGACGGGGAGATCGAAAGCGCCTTTAAAAGGTTCAAACACCTGGCGGACCAGAAAAAGGAGATCTACGACGAAGACCTGGAAGTCCTCGTCTCGGAGGATGTCTCCGGGGCGCCGGAGCTATACGCCCTCGCGGCGCTGAGCATATCGAGCGGCACCGGCCGGACGCCCGCCGCGGAGCTGAAACTGAGGATGGGGGAGGAAACCGCCGAACACGCCTGCTCCGGCGACGGCCCGGTCGACGCCACCTACAAGGCGATTGCCGCCCTCACGAAGACGAAAAGCACCCTCCAGAGGTTCGAGGTCAAGAGCATCACGGGCGGGATGGACGCCATCGGAGAGGTCTTTGTGAGCCTGGAGGAGGCGGGCAGGACGGTGCGCGGGCACGGCGCGGACACGGACATCATCGTCGCCGCCGCGAAGGCCTATATAAACGCGCTTAACAAGCTGGCCGCGAAAAAAACGAAGGGCAAAGAGATATATCCCGAGTTGTAGCGAGGGTCAGACTTCAGGATCCGCAAACCCGACCACGCGGTTTCGCCCCTGCTCCTTGCCGTCATAGAGGGCCTCGTCCGCGTGCCTGATGCTTCCGGCAATGCCCGAGTCCTTCTCATAGGCGGAAACGCCGAATGTCATGGTGACGCAAAGCGCCGAGCCGTTATAATCCAGCTCATGCGAGGCGACCTTTTCCAGCAGCCTCCGGGCCACGCCCTCGGCCGCGGAGACGTCCGTCTCCGGCAGCAGGAGCAGGAATTCCTCTCCTCCCCAGCGCGCGACCGTGTCCTGTTCGCGCAATGAATTTTTTAAAATGCCGGAGATGGTTTTGAGCACGAGGTCCCCGCATTCATGGCCGTACGTGTCGTTGAACCGCTTGAAGTGGTCTATGTCGCTCAGTATCAGGGAGAAAGGCCTCCCGTTTCGATGGAATCTGACCTCCTCCTCCCTCAATTTTTCCATCATGTGGCTCCGGTTGCAGAGGCCGGTCAGATGATCGGTGCGAGCCAGACAGGTAATCTGTTCCAGAGCCTCGCCCAGCAGGACGTTCTTCTCGTTCAGTTCATTGTTCTTGGATTCCAGTTCCCTTGAATACCGCTTCAGGATCTCCCGGGAATTCCTGAGCTCAAGGTGCGTCCTCACGCGGGCATCGAGTTCAGTGGGATTGAAGGGTTTTGTTATATAATCCACCCCTCCGGCCGTGAAACCCTTGACGATGTCCTCTTCCGTGCGGGAGGCGGTGATGAAGATGACCGGGATATCGGCGGTCTTCTCCACGGCCTTCAGCAGCCCGCACGCCGTAAAACCATCCATCTCCGGCATCATCACGTCCATGAGTATGAGGTCCGGGGCGCATTCGCAGGCGAGTTTGTACGCCTTATGTCCATTGGTCGCCACAACGATCTCGTAGCCGCCTTTGAGTATCTCCCCGAGCATTTTTATATTGGCCGGCACGTCGTCCGCAATCAGTATTTTTTCCTTTTTTACCTTTCCCGCGTCCATTTAAAATTAAAGCGCCTCCAGTTTCACAAGCGCCCGGCGGACATGCTTCAGGGCGCCATCATAATCGAACCCGTTTAAGGCCTTCCCGATCTCTTCCATCTCTTCGGGTGCAAATCCCGCCGCGCCGGAAATGTCACCGATGTCCTCAAAAAACTGGGGCGCGTCGAAACTGTTTTCGCGGACCTTTTCCTCAAGCTCCCGAAGGAGGTTTCCCAACTCCCACGCCTTTTCCCTCGAAAAGCCGGAGGAGGCCCCGTTTTCAGTTCCACCGGCAGTGCCCCGCCTGGCGGGAGTCTTGACGGGGGTGACGGCCGCGGATGCGTCAAGCACCAGATTGAGCTCCGCCTTGAAGGACGCAAGGGCCTCCCCGCTTTTTTTGCCGTCGTTTTCCTTCAAGCCCTCCTCGAGGGCGCTTGCAGCGTGCTGGAGCCCGTGCGCTCCGATGTTGCCCGCGGTCCCTTTTATCGTATGGGTGAGGCGGCCGGCCTCGGCCGTTTTGCCATCGGCCAAAAGCGCGGATATCTCCTCATGGGCGCCCCTGAAGGAATCCGCGAATTCAATAAGGATGTTCCTGAAGAGCTTTTTGTTGCCCGCAACCAGTTTCAAGGCGGCGTCCATGTTTATTCCGGGCAGCGAATCGGGCAACTCCGGGCCGTCCTGAGCTTTGACGGAAGGCGGGCTGCCAGCGGTCTCCGGCGCACCGCCCTTTTCCTCCGGGCCCGCTCCTGAAATACGCCCCGCGCCCGAAATACACCTGGCCCCCAAAATCCACCTGGCCAATGTCCGGAAGAGTTTTTCCGGGTCAACGGGCTTCGGCGTATGGTCATTCATGCCGGCCTCCAGGCAGCGCTCCCTGTCGCCGTCCATCGCATGGGCCGTCATCGCGATAATGGGGATGTCCCTGAATTTTTCCATGCCGCGTATCGCCTTTGTCGCCTCAAACCCGTCCATCACCGGCATCTGGAGGTCCATCAGAACGCACGCGTATTCCTCCCCGCCCAGAAGGTCGATGGCTTCCCTGCCGTTGTTTGCCACCTTCACTTCCAGGCCCGCGTTTTCCAGCAATTCCACCGCGACCTGCTGATTAATGAGGTTGTCTTCCGCAAGCAGGACCTTGCATCCCGCGGGGAAGCACACATCCCCGCCGCTGAAACTGCCGCCTGAACCTTCTCCGCCTTCGCCCGGGGCCTCCTGCCCCGCCGTCTCTTCACCGTAAATATTCATGAGCGTGTCAAGGAGCCCGGACGGGGTCACCGGCTTGGTCAGAAACGCCCTTGCGCCGACGCCGGCGGCCTCGTCCTTTACATCTTCCAGGCTGTAGGCGGAGGCCATCATGACCGCGCACGAAGAGTCCAGCAGGCCGCTCCCTCTCATGCTTGCCAGGGTCTCGACGCCGTCCATACCGGGCATTTTCCAGTCCATGATAATTATCCTGAACGGGTCATCGCCGGCGGGGCCCCTGTCTTCAATGGCCTTTAACGCCTCGCGGCCCGAGCCGGCCGTCACGACCCTGAAATTCATGGATTCCATGTATGTCCGCATCACCTCGAGCGAGACGTCCTGGTCATCGACTATCAGGACCTTCATGCCCTTCAAATCCGGCAGCCGCCTGCGGGCCTTTTCCCTCCGGCCCTGCTTTTCGGCAAAGGGCAGCGTGAAAAAAAAGTTGCTCCCCTTCCCGTACTCGCTCTCGAACCCAAGCGCGCCCCCCATCAGCTCGACGAGTTTTTTCGAGATGGCCAGGCCCAGGCCCGTCCCCCCGTATTTGCGGGTGGTGGAGGCGTCGGCCTGTGAGAAGGACCTGAAAAGCTTTGTCTTCTGCTCTTCCGTGATGCCGATGCCGGTGTCGGCCACATTGAATTTCAGGTACACCTTCCCCTTGGAAACGTCCGCGGAGCGTTGCTCAACCGTTATCAGGATGTACCCTTTTTCGGTGAACTTGACGGCGTTATTGGCAAGGTTTATCAGTATCTGCCCCAGGCGGAGCGGGTCTCCCCTCAAGAGGGCCGGGGTCCCCTCCCGGACATTAAAGTACAGCTCGAGGCCCTTGCCGTAAGCGGCATGCCCCACGATGTTTGAAACATGGTCCAGGACCTCTTCCAGATCGAAATCGGTCTCCTCCATGACGATCTTGCCGGCTTCTATCTTCGAGAAATCGAGGATGTCGTTGATGATGCCGAGCAGGTGCTGGGCGGAGCCCCGTATCTTGTCCAGGTAATCGCGCTGTTTGCCGTTTAATTCCGTCCTGCCCATCAGGTATGAAAGCCCCAGGATGGCGTTCATCGGCGTCCTTATCTCATGGCTCATATTGGCCAGGAACTCGCTTTTCGCCTGCGCGGCCGCCTCGGCGGCCTGCCGCGCCAGAACCAGCTCCTGCCTGGTGTTTTTTGCCTCGGTTATGTCCCGGATGATCTCGATCGCCCCGAGCACCTCTCCCGAATCGCCGTGAAGCACGGACGCGCAGCCGTCCCAGTAGCGCGCCAGCCGGGGCGCATGCGCCTCCCCGAACAGCCGCTCATTTTCCCGGTCCCGCTTGATAAGCGGGTATTTTTTCTCTATCTCTTCATGGTCCCTGGACACCAGGTCTATCAGGATCGGCCGCCTCTCGCCGTAAAACGGGATGCTGTACTCGTAGTCGCCCTTGCCTATGATCTGGCCGGCCTTCACATGCGTCATGTCCTCCATGGCCTTGTTCCAGAAGCGCACGACCCCCTCGCGGTCTATTATGAACGTCGGGTAAGGCAGGAAACTGATTATGTTCTTAAGCAGGTTATGCGAGGCGCCGATGGCCTTTCCGTCCTTCTTTTCCCCGGATTTATCGCCCATGATTTTAGGTTTCCTTTCCCGTATTTCCCGGAAAGCCCATCATCGATAGATTAGAGATCATAGATACAATAAACGGATATAAAAAAAATCGCAATCCGGGGGCATGCCACACATGAGACCCCCGCGCCTTCAAAAGACGATCCTCGTCGCCTTCAGCATAAAGCTCCCTCCCAGCAGCGCGGGCTCCGGGGCGGGGAATTCATCCATGCTTACGGTCTCCGACGCGGAAAGGAGATATTTGCCGCACCTCCAAGAATAAGAGAGGGAAAAATGCCCATGGGCCAGGTTGAGCCAGTCCTGCGTGAAACCAGTGCCGACGGAGACGTTGGCCATGCCCGCGAACCTCCGCCGGTAGCCCGCGGAGACCGCATAGCCGGTCTCGCCGGCGGAATTGACAAGCCGGATGCTCCCCCGTACATCGTCGTCCGCCGCGGGCCGCCAGGCCAGCCCGCCCTGATAGACCTCCTGCGGGGGCGAATGGGCGTAATCCGTCACCGTGTATGTCGCGCCGCCGCTCAAATCGATCCGGGGGCTTATCTTGTAGCCCATAGACCCGCCAAGCCGGTGGGTGACGGGGGCTTTTATCCGGTCAAAATCCGAATAGACCGTATCGAAGCCGTAGCTGCCGTGGAGCGTCAGTCTTTTACAGAGGTTGCAGGCGGCGGCGTCAAGCAGGAAGCCAAGCGGCATGCTGCCGTCTTCGCTTGCATATCCGCCGCTCGTCTGCACGTCAAGGACGACCGGGGCGAACCTCCGGGTGGTAAAACGCCCAATGGCATTCGCGGAATAAACCCGCATCTGCCGGCCGGGCACGGGGCCGTCAGGCAAGCTCCAGTCCATCGACGTGCTGCCGGAGAAGGTCTCCTTGTCGGAAAGGACCCATGCGCCCCGCGTCCGGCCGCCGCCATGATCGGGCCCGCCCCATGGGTCCGCGCCTTCCGCCTCGCCGTAAGGGGACAGGCCGGGATATCCGTTTACGACCTCCAGATCCGGCTCTCCGCCGTAGGCGGAATACGCATCGGCCCGCGATACGGAAGGGACCATGAAAGACGCCAGAAGGAGGGCCGCGGTGACAATGACTGCGAGGCCTGCGAGGCGGATTTTTACTTTTTTTGATTCCGGGCGCATGGACGTCATTATCAACAGGTATTGATAATCTACGGGTTTTTGATACTTTTATAAAACCGCTTCGGCAGCATTACTTTGGCATTTCGGGGGCGCGCCTTTCCGTGATTTCGATCACATGGCGGTTGTCATGCCGGCGGCTTCTTTGTATAATGGGCAATGATGAAGACACCCATCGCCCTGACCATGGCCGGCTCGGACCCCGGCGGGGGGGCCGGCCTCCAGGCCGACTTGAAGGTGTTTCGCGAGCTGGGGGTGCACGGGCTTTCCGCCTGCGCCGCCCTTACCGCCCAGAACACAACGGCGGTGGCCGGCATATCGCCCGTGCCGGGGGATTTTTTCGCCAGCGAGCTAAACGTCCTTTTTTCGGACATGAGGCCGGACGCCGCGAAGACCGGGATGCTTTTCAGCCTGGAAAACATAAGGATAGCCGCCCGCCTCATCGAGGAAAACTCCCTCCAAAACCTCGTCGTGGACCCCGTCTCGATCTCTTCGTCCGGAACGGCGCTCATCGAGGAAGGCGGGCTGGACCTCATAAAAGACCTCCTCTTCCCGCTGGCCCGGGTCATTACGCCCAATATCTACGAGGCGTCGTTGCTGTCCGGGATGCTGGTGGAGAACGTCTCCCAGATGGAAAAGGCAGCCGCGAAACTGAAAGAGGCGGGACCCGGCGCGGTGATAATCACCGGGGGGCACCTGAGGGATGAGGCCGTTGATATTTTCCATGACGGAAAAGTTACAATAAGGCTTGCGGGAAAGAAACTTCCGGGGAATTTTCACGGGACGGGCTGCGTCTTTTCCGCGGCGCTGGCCGCAAGGCTCGCGAAGGGGGACACCCCGGAGCAGGCCGGCAAAAAGGCCAAGGAGTTCATAGAGAATAGGATCGCACACGCCTTTCATCCGGGAGGCGGCATGGGAGTCTTGATCTGAAGCCCTCCCCTATCGCCCCGATTGAATGGCCCGCGACGTAAAGAGCCGATGTCGAAACCCGAAAAAAGCAAAAGCAAAAACATCTACCGCTGCCAGGCCTGCGGTCATGAAAGCCCCAAGTGGGCGGGCAGGTGTCCCGACTGCGGCCAATGGAACAGCATGGCCGAGGAAAGGCGGACGCCGAGGAGGGCCCCGGCCGCGTTCCAGGCCCCGGAGCCCCTCTCGAATGTCCGTTCGGCCGCGGGCGACAGGGTTTCGACAAAGATCGGGGAACTGGACCGGGTGCTGGGGGGAGGCGTGGTGATGGGCTCCGTGGTGCTCGTGGGCGGAGACCCCGGCATCGGCAAATCGACCATCCTCCTGCAGGCGGCCTCCAAGTTGCCCGGCCCTGTCCTCTACCTGTCGGCCGAAGAGTCCTCCGAGCAGATAAAGGCGAGGGCGGAGCGGCTCCGCATCGATGAAGGGCCCATCATGGTGATGCCGGAGATCAATCTTGAGCACGCGCTTTCCGAGGCCGGCAGGCTGAACCCGTCCGCCATGATCGTGGACTCCATCCAGACCGTCTACACCGGAGACCTCTCAAGCGCCCCCGGCTCCGTGGGCCAGGTGCGCGAGAGCGCGGCAAAGCTGATGCGCTTCGCCAAGACCACCGGCACACCGGTCTTCATCGTGGGGCACGTGACAAAGGAGGGGATGATCGCCGGCCCGCGCGTCCTCGAACACATAGTGGACACGGTCCTTTATTTCGAGGGCCAGAGGGGCCACTCCTTCAGGGTCCTGAGGGCGGTAAAAAACCGTTTCGGCTCCACTAACGAGATAGGGGTCTTCGAGATGACGGACGCCGGCCTCAAAGTGGTGGAAAACCCCTCGGAGCTTTTCCTCGCGGAAAGGCCCATGGACGCCTCCGGCTCCGTTGTCGCGGCCAGCATGGAGGGGACGAGACCGCTCCTGGTGGAACTTCAGGCCCTGGTCTCCGCAAGCACGTACTCCGTTGCCAGGCGGTCGTCCCTGGGCGTCGATTTCCAGCGGGTGGGCATGATACTGGCCGTGCTCGAAAAAGTCGCGGGTCTGCACCTGGCGGGAACGGACATATTTTTGAATGTGGTCGGGGGGCTCAAACTCGAAGAGCCCGCGGCGGACCTGGCGGTCAGCGCCGCAGTGGTCTCTTCCCTCAGGGAAAAGCCCGTTGCGCCGGGCACGTTCACCTTCGGCGAAATCGGGCTTTCCGGCGAGGTGAGGGCCGTAAGCCACGCGGAGGCAAGACTGAAAGAGGCCTCGAAGATAGGACTTAAAAACGCCGTCATACCCTGGGGCAACGCGGAGAAACTAAACGGAAAGGCTTACGGCCTTCGGATAACCGGAGTTAAAAACGTGCATGAAGCCATCGAAGCCCTTTTTTAGGACCTGTCTCAAAATTGCTTCCGGAATCCTGCTGCTCGTCTTTGCCCTGGGCTCTTTGCTCTATTCGTGCGCGCCGGTCCGGCCGGGGATTCCGGCATTGATACCGGCGTACCCGGGCGGTGTCCGGTCTTTCCTCGGTGCCTCCATGCATAAATACGACTCCATGAAAGGCTCCTTCGAGTTCACGCTTGAAAATGAAAACGGCCGGCGGGTATCGGCCGAGGCGGTGGCCGTCGTCCGGCCGGAGAACGTCAGGGTCAGTATCTATCATACGGGCATGCTGGTAGGCAACCTGGAGGACCTGGCGGAAAAAAGGGGGCTGGACTATGAGGTATACAGGGAGGCGCTTCAAAAGGCCCTTCTCTGGTGGGCCCTTGGCGGATACGAGACACGGGACCTGCCCGGCGCCGTCATGGTAACAAGCGGCGACCTGAGACTCGTCCTGGCCGCCCGCACTTACGTGCCGGTCGGAGAGACGATCTGCATGGCGGGGGGAGACCTCGTCGTGACCTATTCCGATTACAGGCCGGTGGGCGGCTTCTGGTATCCGTTTCGCATCGGCATGGAATACCACGGCGCCAGGCTGGACCTGAGGGCCAACCATATCGAGCTTGCGCACAGTTGAGATCCGGGGGACGGGCCTTCGATCCCCATAGCCGCCGCCGGACCTTACGCCCATGACAGACACCTTGATATTCGGGGCTTTTTCCCATATTAACGGTCTCATAACAGTATTTAATTTCGTCCTTTGTCCGTCATGCCCGAGGACCTTAATCGGGCATCCATTTTCGGGAATGGACCCCCGCCTTCGCGGGGGCGGACTCTGGATTCCCGCTAAAGGCGTGCGGGAATGACGACATAGGATGTTCAGACTATTTTGAGACGGTTAATGATTATGGAGATGGAGGCGGGAAACCGATGGAAAGGATTTTCTCGGATGTGAGGAAGGAATTTTGCGTTGAAAGAATTAAAAGGGACGGTTGCCATTTGGGACCACATGCGGGCACGCATACGCGCGCCCGTTATGCATAAAAAAAAGCGGCTTCCGTACGGGAAATATTTGAAAAATATGATTCCGCTAACGGAAGCCGCGAGTTTTAATGGAGGAATCGACTTCCAACCCATGCCTCACGAAGCGGGGGGAAACCGCTCCGCCCGGCTTAAACCTGTTCGGGCACAGCCGGGGAGAGGCAAAGGCTCGCAGCTTCAGGTCCTGAATTACGCCCTGGGAGGGTCCTCTTTTTCGGATGCAAATACTGGGGACTTTAACAAAGATGGTAAAGCCTTATAAAAACCCGCGAACCCGGGTTTTAATGGGCAGCCGCAAATTTGTCCGGGACGGAAGGGCGTATTGGCGCTTGAGGGCTGAAAAGGGCTTGACACATGGCACACATTAAGCCTGACAAGCACTTTATCTTTTCCACGGGTATGAATGAAGTCAAGCTTTATGGGCGAGATGACCGAGAAAAAAACAACGCACAGAATCACCAAACTGGTCAGTTTGCCAGACATAAATAAATCTACTCAATTGCCGGCCCCGCGTCAATGTCTAATTTCAATTATAAGATGAGCCGCTCATTTTTCCAGCGGGTTGCGCTGTATTGCAAGGCATATTCGGGGACCGATAGAGGAATGCATCAAACGTGAAGTCCTCTTCGATGTCATTGCCGCAAGCGAAGCGGAGCCGGGAATCCTTCCGGTTCCGGAATCCCGGAAGGGCCGGTTGGATTCAATCGCAACTCAGGTTCAGGTCCAGGGCCACCGATCTTATGACCTGTTCGTCTATGACCTCCGACTTGAAGAGAAACCCGTCCAGCAGGGCGTTGTCGCATATCGTGTTTATGAGGCGCGGCAGCCCATGTGAACAGTTGTACACGGCATGAAGGGCTTCCTCCGTAAAAAGCCCCTTGCCGGCCTCGGCCACTTCGAGCCTGTGCCTCATGTAACTCTTGGCTTCCTCCTCCGAGAACGCCGTAAGCCTTATGCGCGTCGACACCCTCTGCTTCAGGGGCTCATCCAGGCTCAGCACTTCATCCATCTCCGGCAGTCCGAAAAAGACCATGTTCACCATCTTGCCGTCGGCAAGCTCCATATTGAGCAGCCCGCGGAACTCCTCCATTATCTCCCTTGACTTCAGCATCTGCACCTCGTCCATGAGGATGACCGTTGTCCTGCCCTGCTCGCATATTTCGGCCAGCCTCCGGTATATCTGCCCCAGTATCTCGACCTTGGAGTCCTTTACCTCCCTGATCTCAAGCTGGAGGGCCAGCTTTTTGAGCAGCCAATCGGAGCTGACGGAGGAATGTATTATCACGAGGAGGGCGGCCTCGTAGCGGTCCTCGTCCAGTTCCTCGAGGAGCCTTCTGGCCAGGGTGGTCTTTCCGGCCCCTATGTCGCCCACCACTATCGAAAGTCCCCTCCTTGACTCTATGGCGTGCCTCAGCTTCAAGACGGCGTTGGACTGCTGCCTGCTATTGAAATAAAACCGCGTGTCAACGATATTGGAGAAGGGATGTTCCTTGAGCCGGTAGAATTCCAGATAATCCATTTAGATATAGGATATCCTGTTTTTTTTTGCGGCCGGCTTCGATGCCGAGGCCGGCTTCGATGCCGTCTTCTCCGGTTCGGCGCCGGCCCCCGGGGTTTTGTTTTGAAATTCTTTTTGATATCCGGGGGCCTTCTCCGCCTTTGACTTTGACGGGTCCGTCTCCTTGCGCGCCGGTTTTTTCAGGGCCTCCATCCTGGCCGGAGTGTCCCGGAATTCAGGGTTCCACCTGGAAATTTCCCTGTAAAGTTCCAGGGCCTCTTCCAGGGCGGAATTCTTCTCGCAGGCAAGGGCGAGGTCGTATTTAAGTCTCCAATGGGTCTCCCGGGCGGGGTCCGCCTTTTTAACGGCCCCGCGGAGAACGTGGGCGGCGGGGGCGAACTCGCCCCTTTCCATGTGGCAGGCGGCAAGGATGGAAGCCGCCCTTATGCCCACAAGCGGGTCATTAATGACGGATTTCAGCTCCCTTATCGCGTCTTCGAGGAGCCCCATCTCCTTGTAAGCGATGCCCAGGTTGTAGCGGGCCTCCGCGTCTCCGGGGTCGAGCTGTTTTTCGACACCCATTTTAAAGTCCGAAAAGAGCTTCTCAATGTCGCCGTCAAGCGCTATTTCGCCGGATGCCGCCGCGGCCCCGCCGCCTTTAATGACATCCCCGGAGGCCGTTATGACCGCATCGGGCTTCAATTTCAGGGCCGCCAATTCGTCAAGCTTCGCCTTTACGACCCCGTCGCCGGGGAAATTCGACAGAAATTCCCTGTAAATCTTCTCCGCCTCTTCGTAAAGCCCCTGGTCCTTGTAGAAGGCGGCCTCGGAGAGCCTCTCGACGTGCCGGGCTTCCTCAGCCCGGTTCTCAACCCGATTTCCGGCCCGATAACCGTCCCCGCTGTCAGCCTCCGGGGCGGCAGCGGTGTTGTCGGAAGAAGGCCCCGTGGACTGCTCCCCGGTCGCCCTTGCCCCCCAGCGCTCGATGAGCCGCGCATCCGCGGGGTCGATCCTGAAGGCCTCGCCTATCAACTGCTCTTTTTCCTGCTCGCGCCCCGCCCTCTTCAAAAGTTCCGCCAGGATGATGCATTCCGTCACGGCCAGTTCGGTGTCGCCAGCGCCCTGGTAGAGGTCCTTCAGTTTCATATGGAGCTCGATGTTCGAGGGGTCCTCCAGCCTCAGGGGTTCCAGAAGCCTTATGGCTTCTTCGAGTCGTCCCTGGCCGGCCAGGCCGTCGGCCTGCACAAGGACATTGGAGGAGATTTTTTCCGGCCCCGATCCGCCTTCGCCGCCCGGTCCAAGCTGCCGCAGCTTCTCGAGGAGGGACCCGTCCCCGGGGGCCAGATCGAGGGCCTCCCGCAAAAAAAGAAGGGCGCCTTCGGCATCGCCGCCTTCCTCAAGCAGGCGGACGAGTTCCTTCAGTTCGCGGAGGGCGGCACCCGTCTGCTCCTTCAGCCTGTAGAGGCGGGCAAGCTTTTTCCGGGCCTCTACGGGTTCAGCCTGCCTGAAACCCTCCAGTATCTCTATCGCCTCGTCGGGCCCGTTTCTATCGGCAAGCCTGTCCAGCACGGATTCGTATTCGGCCCAGGCCGCCTTCATGTCCCCCTGCCTGACATAAGTGTCCGCAACCATCCGCGCGGACGCCAGGTTTTCAGGATCCATCTGCAGCAGCTCGCGGGCGATCTGCCTCGCCTCATCGATGTCGCCGTTTTCAAGATTAAGTTTCGCAAGCCAGAGCAGCAGGACATCGCTTTTGCCAATGCGGGCAACGGCAAGTTTCAGGATGTCGATGGCCTTTTCCCGGTCGCCGAGCTTTTCATGGAGAGAGGCCGCAGCCGTGAGGGCGGCCCTGTTTCCGGGCTTTATCTCGATGGCCCGCTCAAGATACTCCGTGGCCTCGTCCGTTTTGCCCTCTTTTTCCATAAGCCGGGCGATCTCGACGTATTCATGGGAGGTCTCCTCCACGAAGCCCTCCCTCGAGAATATCCCGGCCAGCCGCTCCCTGAAGGCGAGATCGTCCGGCTTGAGCATGGTTATCTTGTAGAACGCGTGGACAGCCTCCTCTTTGCGGCCTTCCTTCAGGAATATCTCCCCCGCCGCCATGTAATACCTGACGGCGTCCGAGGCGATGTTTTTCTCCTCGCTCAGTTCCCCGAGGGCGAAAAGGGACCTGGCGTCCCCTGGGATTATATTCAAAATCTTTTTGTAGATGGCAAGGGCCTTGAGGGAAAAGCCCTCTTTCCTGAATATCTCGGCTGCGCGGTGGAATTTTTCGCGGGCGCCGGACTGGTCGTTTTTCTTCACGTAGAGGTCGCCGGCAATGTTGAAGCTGTTTGCGTCGGGGCTTGCGGCAAGGAGGCTCTCCCATTCCGAGATGGCCTTGTCGATCTGCCCCTTGGCCAGGTATTTCTGGGCCTCCCGCATGGTAAAAGCCTTGTCAGCCATGGCGATTTATGGTATCAAAGAGCCGGAACGCTGTCAAATCAAGATTAAGTCACAGGACAAGCCTCAGGCGCTTTTCCTCCTGTAATCCTCGATGGCGAGCCTCAGGGCGTCGGACCCCAGATTGGAGCAGTGCATTTTCTGCGGGGGCAGGCCGCCCAGGGCGTCAGCCACGGCCTCTTTCGTTATGGAGAGCGCTTCTTCGAGCGTCTTTCCCTTGACCATCTCGGTCACCATGCTCGAAACGGCGATTGCGGCCCCGCAGCCGAAGGTCCGGAACTTGGCGTCCTCTATCCGTCCGTCTTTTACCTTAATGGTGATCTTCATCACGTCTCCGCAGGTGGGGTTGCCCTCCTCGCCGACACCGTCGGCATCGGCTATCTCACCCACGTTCCGGGGGTTCGTGAAATGGTCCATCAGTTTTTCGGAATACATGAATCGGCCTCCTTTGGCGCGCCCCAGCCGCCGGCATAGGGCGAAATTTCCCTCAACCTGCCAACCACCGCGGGGAATTCCCCAAGCGCGTAGTCTATATCCTCCACCGTGTTGTCCATGCCCAGACTGAATACTATCGAGCCGTGCGCAAGCTCCGCCGACATCCCCATGGCGAGCAGCACGGGGGACGCCTTGAGGGCCTTCGAGGAGCAGGCCGAGCCGCTTGCGGCATAGATGCCCTTCGCCTGGAGCATAAGGAGCATCGACTCGCCCTCTATGAACTCCACGCAAAAGCTCGCATGCCCGGGAAGCCTGAGCGCGGGGTGGCCGGTAAGATGTATGTTTTTGATTTTTGCAAGCGCCCCGCCGATGAGCCTGTCCCGGAGTTCCGAAAGTTTTTCCGCCCTTTGGGCAAGCTCCAGCCTCGTCAGCCCGGCGGCCGCGCCCATCCCGACTATCGCCGGGACGTTTTCGGTGCCGGCCCGCCTGCCGTTTTCCTGGATGCCCCCGTATATGAGCGGCATTATCCTCGTGCCGCTTCTGAGGTAAAGCGCGCCCGCCCCTTTAGGCCCGTAGAACTCATGGGCAGAGAGGCTCAGCGCATCCACTCCCAGGGCGTCCACGTCTATCGGTAGATACCCGGCGCTGGCGACCGCGTCCGTGTGGAAGAGGGCGCCTTTCCGCTTTGCTATCCCGGCAAGCTCGGCAATCGGCTCAATGGTGCCCACCTCGGGACTGGCGTGGATTATCGACACAAGCGAGGTCTCATCCGTCATGGCCTTTTCGAGCACGCCGGGGTCGACCATGCCCGCCGGGTCAACCGGCAGGTAAGTGACGGCAAAGCCCTTCTTTTCAAGCACGCGCGCCGGGTTCAGGACCGAGTGGTGGTCCATCCGTGAGACCACTATGTGCCTGCCCTTTTTCACATAGGCGTTCGCGAGCCCCCTGATGGCGAAGTTATTGGCCTCCGCCCCGCTTGCCGTGAATATCACCTCCTGCGGCCTGGCGTTTACGAGGTCGGCCACCTTCAGCCTGGCCTCCTCGATCGCCTGCCTCGCGCTCTGGCCCAGTTTGTAGAGGCTCATCGGATTTCCGTAGCTTTCCTTGAAAAAGGGCATCATCGCCTCGAGGACTTCAGGCCTCATGGGGTTGGTGGCCATGTGATCGAAATACCGCGTGCCCATTTGCTTATCTTCCTTTCTTTCTGACGAAAAATTTATAGTAATCCTCGCTTTCCTCCACCCCCAGGAATTCGTTGCCGGTCCTGAGGCACCATCCGGGTATATCGTCCAGGGCCCCGTCGTAATCCGTCATTATCTCCAGTATCTGCCCGCGATCGAGGCCCTTCAGCGTCTCTTCGAGCTTCAAAAGGTGCATCGGGCACATCATATAGACGACATCGGCCGTGACGTCGGCCTTTATCCCTTCCACGAACCTGAGATTCACGCGCCCACTGCCCTCTCGCCGCCGAATTTGCTGCCCGCCAGAAGATCGCGAAGCGTCATCCGGTCGAGAAATCCCTCAATCTTTTCGCCCAGGGCCTTCCACAGGAGAGATGTCACGCAACCGTCGGCCCGCACACACCCGGCCAGGGGGTCCTGGCAGGCGGTCAGCGCCACCGGCCCGTCAAGGCTCCTCAGGATCTCCCCGATGCTTATCGCCTCCGGCTGGCGCGAAAGCAGGTAGCCGCCCCCGGGGCCGCGAACGCTCGAAATGAGGCCCGCCTTCCTCAGGGTGTTTAGTATCTGCTCCAGATAGGCCACCGACACGTCCTGCCTTTCAGCTATCTCCCTGATCGCAACCGGACGCCCGGGGTGCCCCCTCGATATCTCGAACATCGCCCTTACGCCGTATTGCCCCTTGGTGGAAAGTTTTAGCATTTCTATCCTATTTTTTATATACTTTACTAAATTTGTCAAGTATTTTTTGGGAGGGGAGTCCCCTCCAATTTTTTTGAGGTCCCGGCCGTCATTCCCGCGAAGGCGGGAATCCATTACAAAAGCGTCAAAATGGATGCCCGATCAACCCCGCCGATGGCGGGGCGGACATGACGTCCTGATGGGTTTGCGAAAATTTTTATGGAACTTCCGGGGACGCCACGCTAGGGACGCTGCCGTCCCCTGGATGGAGGATGGGCCGCGACCTGCCTGCCGGGCAGGACGGCAAGCCCGTTTGTGAGGGCGACGAGGCAGGCATGGAGCCTGCCGGAACAGCCCAGTTTCCTGTAAATATTGTCAAGGTGGCTGTTGACCGTGCCGGGGCTTACCTTGAGGTCCCTGGCGATCTCCTTGTTTGTAAGCCCCTTTACGAGCATCACAAGCACCTGTTTTTCTCTCTGCGTGAGGGTCAGCTCCGGCGCGGCCGGGGCAGGGTTTTTAAGAAGGACCAGGAGGCCGCCCCCCGCCAGGTTTATGATCTCCGTCCTGATGTCCCTGTAGAGGACCTCCTGCAGGCAACCTCCGGCGGACCTGATACATTCGACCAGTCCTTCGACCGGCACATCCCTCTCATCCAGGAAAATCCCGGCCTGCCTGTTGCACCAGTGCCTTCCGTCCTGATCGACAAAAAGGGCCGGCTCCGTGTCAAGCATCGAATCCAGACCGGCAAGCGCCTTTCGCGCCTTCATGGCCATCTCCGTGCCTTGCGCCGTCCCGGCCATGATCTATATTAAGGGTCTGCCCGCGGGTTGCATTTTTCGCATCTACCTAAATCTTAGCCTACTGCCGGGAAAAGACAACCGGTATTTCATCCGTTCAGCATTTTGAAAACCACGATCGTCACCGCCAGGATAAACGAGACGATATTGGTCACGATGACGGGCGTGGAGTTTATCAAAAACCCGTACAGGGTCCAGAGCAGGAGCCCCGCCGCCAGGATGACGAACATGCCGGCGGAGATATCGCGGGTGGACCTTGACTTCCACGTCTTTACAACCTGGGGCAGGTAAGACAGCGTCGTCAGAGCGCCGGCCGCGAATCCCAGGAGCGTTTTCAAGTCCGCATGTTTCACCGGGCGAAGGACACCTCTCTTACAAGCTGAATGCCGGCGGCAAGGGCGGCGGCCAGGAGCAGGCAGCCGGTAAGGTAGAAGCCAAGGATCACCTTGCCAAGCCCCAGGGTGAAGCCAACGAGAAACACGCACCCGTAAACCCATCCCGCAAACGCGCCCTCGAACGCGCCCGGCCCCGCGTGGCCCAGGCCGGCCCTGACAGGGCCCCATCCCGGCCCGCCGGGGTTTGCCCTCCGGTAAAACGCCTTGAGTTTTTCCATCGACACGGGCCTGGTAAGGAGTGTCACCGCTATCCATACAACTGTGGAAAAACCTATTATCAGCGAAAGCCTCCCGTAGTAGGGCGTATGGGCGAAGAGCCGGACCGAGTAGACAATTGCCGCCGAAAGGCTCGATGCCGCCATGGCCGATATCTCGCTCCATGCGTTGATCCTCCACCAGAACCACCTCATTATGTAAACGAGCCCGGTGCCGGAGCCGAAGGCTATCAGGAACTTGAAGACCCCGATTATCGAGGAGACGTTGGCGGTGATGACGGCGGTGACGGCCGCGAACACAAGGACCATGGTCCTGGCCACCATGATGTAATGCCTGTCCGCCGCGCCGGGCTTCACGAACGGCTGATAGAAATCGTTTATGAAGTACGCCGACGAGAGGTTCAGATAGGTGCTCAGGCAGGACATGAAGGCCGCGAAGAAGGAGGCGAGCATGAGCCCCCGGAGCCCGACCGGCAGGAGGTCCATCATCATCCTGGGGTAGACGGTCTCGCTGTCGGCGAAATGGGGATAGAGGACCATGGAGGCGAGGGCCGCCACTATCCACGGCCATGTCCTCAGGGCGAAGGTGACCACGTTGAAGTAGAGCGTCGCCAGAAAACTCTGCCTCTCGTCTTTCGATGAGGCCATGCGCTGCACTATGACCCCTCCCCCGTCGGAAGAATACTTGGACCACCAGCTAAGCGAGATATATCCCAGGAAGGCCATGAACGCCGCCCCGCCCACGCCGGGAAAAAATCTCATCACGTGGGCCGGCAGGACGGCCTCGATATGGGAGAGCCCCCCGGCCTTGCCGGAAGCCGCGACGGCCAGCACGACCGCGCCCGTCATGGCGATGGTGAACTGGAAAAAATCCGTCATCACCACGCCCCAGTAGCCCGACAGCGCCGTGTAGAAGATCGTCACCCCCATCGAGACCGTGATGCTCTCCCACTTCCCCCAGCCGAGCACCACGTCCATTATCTTGGCCATGGCGAGTATCACCTGCGCCTTTATGATGGTGTGGATGGCGAAGGAGAAGTAGAGCGCCTTGAAACCGCGCAGTATCGAGGCCTCCTTCCCGGAATACCGCAGGTCTATAAGCTCGACGTCCGTCATCACCCCCAGTCTCCTCCACAGCCTGGCGAAGAAGAAGACCGAAAGCATCCCGCTGAAGATGAAACACCACCACTGCCAGTTCTCGTAAATTCCGTGTTCCCTGACAAGCCCGGTCACATAGAGGGGGGTGTCCGCGGAAAAGGCGGCGGCGGCCATCGAGGTCCCGGCAAGCCACCACGGAAGGTTCCTGCCGGACAGGAAAAATTCCCCCAGCCCCGATGAGGCGCGGCGCGTGAAATAGAGGCCGATCAGGAGGGAAAGGGCCATGTAAGCCCCCACTATCAGCCAGTCCGCGCCGTGCATTTCTCGAACCTATCTCAAAATTGCTTCCGGCTGCAAGAGGCTGAAATCGCGACGTACTGCGTCATCAATGGGAAACCGTCCTCAACGCAGCTCTGCCGCGCCTCCGGGCGGTTTCCCCTTTCTTCCTTGTCCGCCACGATTTCCTCTCTCTTTCGCTCGGAA
>JAJYGJ010000132.1 GCA_021790695.1 Nitrospirota bacterium
AAGCATCGCCGGGGCGCTGATTGCCATGGTGGCCCTTATGGCGATCGTTTTCATTTTCGCCATCACCGTGCTGACCCGGACGAGGAACCCTTACGTGGGGATCATCCTTTACCTGGGGTTGCCGTTTTTTTTCGTTTTGGGACTCCTGATAATACCCGTCGGGATGTACCGGAGATGGCGCAGGCTTAAAAAGGGGGAGGAGTTTTATCCGAAGTGGCCGAGCATCGACCTGAACATCAAAGAGCATAGAAACGCCGCGATGATATTCATCTTCGGCACGGCGTTCTTCGTCCTTATAAACTCCGTCGGTGTGTACAGGACATACCAGTTCATGGAGTCCGTCTCGTTCTGCGGGCTTGTCTGCCACAAGGTGATGGCCCCGGAATATACCACTTTCAAGCACTCGCCCCACGCGCGCCTGAAGTGCGTCCAATGTCATATAGGTCCCGGGGCCGGCTGGTACACCAAGTCCAAGCTCTCCGGGCTTTACCAGGTTTGCGCCGTCCTCGCAAACAAATACCCCAGGCCGATACCCGCTCCCATAAAGAACTTGAGGCCGGTCGAAATCGACTGCGACCAATGCCACTGGCGGGAACATTTCCCGGGCAGAAGGGGGATAAGCTTCGTCCATTACCTTTACGACAAAACGAACACCCGCTGGGTCATTGACATGCTCCTTAATACCGGCGCGGCCGCCCCGTCCGCCGCCCGGGCAGGCGGCATACACTGGCACATGAGCCCGGCCGTCAAGGTGGAATATATCGCCAGGGACAGGCAGCGGCAGGACATCCCCTGGGTGAGGTTCACGGACAGGAAAACGGGCAGGGTGACGGTTTACCAGGACGTCACTAACCCCCTTTCAAAAAAAGAGGTGGCGGTCGCGAGCCCCGGGGTAATGGGCTGCATAGACTGCCACGACACGCCGAGCCATATATTCCATTCGCCGGACCGGGCGATAGACCTGGCCCTGGCTGCGGGTCTCCTGGACCCCTCGATACCGGAGATCAAACAGGTCGCCGCGAGCGCGATGGCGGGAAAATACAGGTCCAGGGCGGAGGCCGGAAAACTTATCGAGACCGCCGTGACGGGTTTTTACGCGAAGCGCTATCGCGCTTTTTTCCTGGGCCATGGGGCGCTCATCTCAAACGCCGCGGCCGCCACCCGGCGGGCATATATGGAAAACGTGTTCCCCGGCATGAGAACGGACTGGCGGGCATACCCCGATGACTCGGGCCATTTCATATATCCCGGATGCATGCGCTGCCACGACGGAAACCACAAAAGCGCGGACGGGCGCGTCATACCAAACGGCTGCGAAACCTGTCATGTTATTCTCTTTCAGGGAAGCGGGGAATCGGTGGAAAATGGGGGGGCTCGGAAGACGCAGTGCCCGGGCCTTCGCCGGGGCCTTCCCTTCAGGCACCCGGTCGATATCGGCGGGGCGTGGAAGACCGTGCCATGCTTCGACTGCCACAGGGGTGTCCGCCCCTGATCCGCCTCCACGCCCCGATGAAATTGCCTGCCGTTTATCGAAACTGGGACGCTGCTATTTTTTCAGGTCCCACCAGCCGTACCAGTCCATATAAACATTCACGGTATCGGTCAAACGCGACGCGCTGTAACCCCAATCCCTGTCATAATAATCCCAGATGTTTTCAACCCCGAATGTCACGGATGACTGTTTCATCGGCACGGTGAGCACTGACAGGCCCACACCCGGGCCGATTGTGTTGTTCCAGGAGAGCCCCCTGGTGTCCACTGCGTAACGGATGGTCAGATAAGGGACAAGATGCGCGCCGCCCCATTGGGCCACGTCCGCTCCCTGCCTTATCCATCCCTGAGAAACCAGGTCCGGAATGTTTGGTTGCGGGCCCTCCGCGGGCACCTGCCACAGCAACTCCCCCCAGGTTGAACCCGGAAAACTCTCGATGGCGAAAGCCCGGACGGACCCGAGGCAAACGACGGAGCCGAGGAAAACGATAAAAAAAGCCGCCGGCAACTTCTTTAAAAACATGTAATTTCCTCCTTGCGGAACTTCCGGTTATTTATGCCTATGGAATCCGGGTCCGGCGGACACTTCCGGCCATGCGCTTTTACCCTGCTTCCCCTGGTTCACGACTTTCCGCCTGGTGCGTACGCGTATCTGACCGCGAAGCGCGCCGCGGCCTGTATGTTGCGGCCGGCGCCTGCGGACGCCTTGAGAGAAAGGTAAAAGAGCGCCGCCAGGGCGCTCGTCTTTTTCCTGTCGCGCCAGAAACTTTCCCACCGCGCGCTTTCGCCGTAGACGAAGGAGACCATCCGCTTTATGTCGTCCATATCGCGCGCATCGAAGCGGCAGCCAAGCCGCGTATGGCCGCCCAGGTCCCGCCGGACCCGCTTGACAATGGCCGGCAGGGCATATCGCCTGCCGCCGGCCTCGGCCAGCACGGTAAGCGTGTCGCCGGGCCTGGCCGTGTGCCCGCCATGAAGCGTGAGGCGGAGTCCGCTCAGGGACATGTCATTTATCTCCGACTCGAATTCCGCGTCCGCCAGCCTGATTGCGACCTTTTCCCTCGTCAGGATCCTGTGCTGTTTCCTTTTCTGCTTCAGCTCATAGGTGATCCCCAGGCAGGCGGTTACCAGGAAGAGATTAAAAAGGACCCAGGTGACGCAGACGGCGATGGTCCCCCGCTGCAACGGGTAGCTTTTCCAGCGCTCCGCCGCCGCGGGCAGGCCCGTCAGGAGCAGGGCCAGTATCAGGTAAAAGGGCAGGGAGAAGGTGCTCATGAAATCGGAATCCAGGTTCCTGCCTTTGGGAGTCACCTTGAACCTGGGGGCGCGCGGGTTCATTATGGCGCCAAGGACCGGCACTATGAGGAAAATGCCCTGTGCGGTCTCAAGGAGTTCGGAAAAAAAGGGCCACCTCACCTCTCCGTAGAGGTAATTGACGGCCGCCATGGAGCAGAGGAGATGTGGCAGAGCAAATACCAGTATCTGGGGCGTTGAGGCATTATAGATCTGAAAACCGAACAGCAGATAGGCGAGGGGGGCCAGGATGAAGACCGTTCTGGCAAGGCCAAAAAGCCAGAAGATACAGTTGTTCGTGTAACAGAGGCGCTGTTGCCAGCTCAATCCCCTTTGGGAAAAGGGTCTTTTCAGCAGGAGTATCTGGATCATCCCCTGCGCCCAGCGGCTCCTCTGGACCACGAAATCCTCGAGGGTATCGGGAGAAAGTCCGCATATCATCGGTTTTGGGAGGTAAACGCTCCTGCCGCCTTTTGCGTGAAGCGCCAGGGCGGTCTCGGCGTCCTCGGTTACGGTTTCGCCGGCAAAGCCCCCGACTTCCTCAAGGCATTTTCTACTCAGGAGGGCGGCCGAGCCGCAAAAGAATGAGGAGTTCCAGAAGTCCAGCCCCGGCTGCATGGCGCGGTAAAACATCTCGTTTTCATGGGGCGCGCTGCCGTGGGTGCCCAGGTTTTTCTCGATTGGGTTCGGGTTTATGAAAAAGTGCGGCGTCTGGACGAGGCACAATTTTTCATCCCCGAGGAAAAACCCCGCCGTGTTCGTCAGAAAATCCCTTGTGGGCACATGGTCGCAGTCGAGCACCAGGACCAGTTCGCCCGGACCGGAAAGGCGGCCGAAATTGAGCCATTCCCCCTCCTGCCTGTGCCTGTAATAGCCCATCCCGGTAAACTTCAGCGCGTTATTGAGATTGCCCGCTTTTGCATGCTCGTTATCTTCCCTTGTCATGTAATTGATGCCAAGGTCCCGGGCAATTTCCTTGAGCCTGGAGGCCCTTTGCCCGGCGGCGCGGGCCGCCGCGGGGTCCGGGCTGTTTAGTTTCCGGGTGGTCCCGCCGTCATCGAGGATGAAGATGTTCAGTTTTTGGGCCGGGTAATCCATCTGAAGGCAGGCAAGCGCCGTCACCTGCACGATTTCCTCCGGCTC
>JAJYGJ010000127.1 GCA_021790695.1 Nitrospirota bacterium
CGCAGGGCCTCTTCCGCCAGCTTTTGCGCGGTGACATCCTCCAGGATCAGCAGGGCCAGGTTCTCACCTGAATAATGAAAGGGGCTTGCAGTTACCGAAAGATATGCCTCCTCGATCCGGGCGCCCGAGAGCAGTTCCATTTTCACCGTTTCACGGTTGACACGTTCCCCCTTAAAAGCCCTCCCGACTGAATTCCTGACAATGCAATCCCTGCACACCGGGGCGCGGCCGCATCCCCCGGGCGCTTCGGAAGAGTGAACGCAGTGCAGGACTTCGCCGCCTCTCCTTAAAAAAATATTCGCCTGCTTCGTATTCAGCAGGGACAGGGCGGCGGCGTTCAAATGGTGGATTCGGACATCCGGATCCACAATGAACATATAAGAGGGGACGGCGTCAAACAAGGTTTGCAGGAACCCTGCATCCTGAAATCGCTCCATGTTTTTTACACCGCCTCTTTTAAAATGGGACTCTTGACCTTTGCTTCCGGTTTGCGCGGGAAGCGCGGAAGACGCTTATACCATTCTAGAAAAAAAACAGGCGCTTTGCAACATTATTTCTTATAATATGGAAACCGGAATTTCGGGCAAAAGGCGGCCCCGGCGCGCAAGCGTAAAAGGCCCCAGGGCTGACGCGGGCCCCAAAATACGCCGGAAACCGCGAGGAAAATAAAGATATGGTCCGGGCAGGAGCCGGGATTTCGGCGCCCTGCGCGGGCACGGCGTTTCATTAAAAATAAAAAATCCCGCGGAGATATAAAACCTCGTGGAAATAGTGGGCAGGGAAACGCTTTGGCAGGGTAATTTCCTGAAGACCGTCCGTATCACGTACCGGGACGGTAAAGGCGTTTTGCGCACGTGGGAGGCCGCGGACAGGGTGGGAGCGGACGGGGTAGTAATAATCGTACCCGTGACGGAAGACCGCGAGTTTCTCCTCTCAAGGCAGTCCAGAGTGGTCAACGGCAATTACACAATCGAGTTTCCGGCGGGGCTTATAAACCCGGGTGAGGGCGTGATGGATGCGGCCAGGCGGGAACTGATAGAAGAGACCGCTTTCGAGGGGGCGAGCTATCGCCTGCTGCTTGAAAACATCATATCGACCGGTTCAAACGCCGAACGCTGGACGGCCGTCCTGGCACGGGGAGTCCGCCCGGCCGCGGATGATATCAAGGCCCTTTACCCCGCGGACGAATCAGAGGACATTGAGGTCCTCAGGGTGCCGGAGGCATCTCTTGCCGATTTTCTCTTTACCCGCCAGCGCGGGGGAGACAGCGCGGATTTGCGCGTCTTCGGGCTTGTCGAGACGGCAAAAAGAAAAAATCTCCTTTAGCCCCCGTCTCAAAATCGCTTTTTCTTTTTTCCCCGGCTGCAAGAGGCTCAAGCTCAAGGCATCCGCCATAAATGGAAAACCGCCCGGTTCGGCCGCGCCCCTCCCTGCCAGGGCCGCCCCATGCCGCCACGTTGCGCGCTTGACAGGTCCGTCTGATTTGATTACTATATCACGATAAAGCGATGAATAATAAAGCCGTCAATATCGGGGAGTTCACAAACCAGGCCAGGGCCATGGCGGACCCCACGAGGATAAGGATGCTCAAGCTCCTCGAAGACGGCGAGCTCTGCGTCTGCCATATCGTGGAAATCCTGGGACTTGTCCAATCGACGGCCTCAAAGCACCTTGGAATACTCAAGGCGGCCGGCCTGGTGGAAAGCCGCAAAAACGGCACATGGTCTTATTTCCGCCTGGCGGAGACCGAAAGGGCATACAACATGGCCTTCCTTCAATTCCTGGCGTCCCGGCTGGATGCGGATGAAACCGTAAAAAGCGACAGAAGGCGCCTCGGCAAAAAGATGATGCAACCCTGCAAATAGCCGAAAGATCGAATCCATGACCGGAAATAAAAAAATATCGAAGCGCCTTTCTTTCCTAGACAGGTTCCTGACTCTCTGGATATTTCTTGCCATGGCGGCCGGGGTTTCCCTGGGATATTTCCGGACCGGGATCGAGGGTTTTATCAGCAGGTCCTCGGTCGGCGCGACCAACATTCCCATCGCCGTCGGCCTCATCCTCATGATGTACCCGCCGCTTGCGAAGGTGAAATATGAGGAACTGGGCCGGATATTCAGACACAAAAGGGTCCTTGCGCTCTCTCTCCTTCAGAACTGGGTGATAGGCCCCGTCCTCATGTTTCTTCTTGCCATCATCTTTTTAAGGAATTATCCGGCCTATATGTCCGGCCTGATACTCATAGGGCTTGCCAGATGCATCGCAATGGTCATAGTATGGAACGACCTGGCCTGCGGCGACAGGGAATATGCCGCCGCCCTTGTCGCTTTCAATGCCATCTTCCAGGTGCTTTTCTTTTCCGTCTACGCCTATGTATTCATTACTGTCCTTCCGCCTTTTTTCGGGCTTGAAGGCGCCGTCGTCCGCGTCACGATGGCGGACATATCGAAAAGCGTGCTCGTTTACCTCGGGGTCCCGTTCGCGGCCGGAATGCTCACAAGGGCAATCTTGCTTAAGTTAAAAGGCAAGGACTGGTATGAGAGGGTCTTTGTACCTAAAATCAGCCCCATAACACTGGCCGCCTTGTTGTGCACTATCGTTATAATGTTCACCCTGAAGGGCAATTATATCGTCCGGCTGCCTTTTGACGTGCTCAAGATCGCGGCCCCGCTGCTGGTCTACTTTGTCCTCATGTTCCTTGTGTCCTTTTATATGGGCAGGAGGGTCGGGGCCGGCTATGAAAAGACCGCAACGCTTTCCTTTACGGCGGCAAGCAATAATTTCGAGCTGGCCATCGCGGTTGCGATATCCGTTTTCGGTCTCAATTCCGGCCAGGCCTTCGCTGCCGTGATCGGACCGCTGGTGGAAGTCCCCGCGCTGATCTTCCTCGTGAACGTCGCCCTCTTTTTCCAGCGCAGATTTTTTACAAACGGCGCCTGCCGGGTCGAGGATGTATCCGCATTATGAGGCACATTTCACAAAAATGAAAATAGCGGTATTCGGAGACATCCACGGCAACATTGAGGCGCTGAAGGCCGCCTATGGAGAGGCCCTTTCCGGGAACGTTGACAAGATATTTCATCTTGGCGACCTTGGCGGCTACGCGCCGTTTGTAAACGAGGTCGTGGACTTCATCAGGGAGCACGGGATAGAAGGCGTGCAGGGCAATTACGATTACAACGTCGCCATGAATAATGAGCACTGCGGGTGCAGATATGAAGACCCCGTTCAGGCCGGGCTTGCAAACGGGTCGTTCGAGTGGACTAAACTGCATGCCTCCCAAAAAAGCAGGGAGTTCATGAAAACCCTGCCTCAGACGCTTTCCTTTCAGGCCCATGACAAAAACGTCCTTCTCTTTCATGCCACGCCGCACAAGAATAACCTCTACTGGCATGAGGACAGACCCGCGGAGTTCTTTCTTGAAATGGCCGGGAAGGCCCGCGCAGACGTCATGATTTACGGACATACGCACAAGCCTTACAGGAAGGACCTCGAAGGCAGGGTCTTCATAAATGCGGGGAGTGTTGGCAAACCGAAGGACGGGGACCCCAGGGCCTGCCTTGTCATTGTTGAGATAACGCCCGGTTCGGTCGGCACGGATTTCCTGAGAATTGAATACGATGTGGAAAAGGTCGCCTCGGAAATAGTCAAAAGCGGCCTGCCTCCGGGTCTGGCCGAAAGACTGAGACTGGGAAAATAGAATAGGTTCGGTCTTGAACTAGTATCGAAGAGACGCTACACTTAATGGGTAGCGAGCGTATCCCCCGTGGACAAAAATTGCCACGGGGTCAAGCGAGCGAATATGATAAAAAAAATTCCTTACATTAGATTCCCGCGGGGAAGATAAATGGATGGCTGACAGG
>JAJYGJ010000162.1 GCA_021790695.1 Nitrospirota bacterium
CGACGAGCGGAAGTCCAATTGCAGGCAGACCAGACATATAATTAATTCGTTCATGAACGGACATGTGCGGGTTTTTTGACGCGGCCCCATGGAATTATGTGGATTAAAATTGTAGAATGATGTAAATTAAAACTGTAGATTTAGATAAATACTTTTTTAAAACAGCCGCGGGACTATTTCATTGAGGAGACAAAGATAGAACCGGGGAAGGGCAAACGGGACGGCCGCCGCAACATTCGGGGCCAGCTTGCGGCCGGGGGAATGAAACAGAACCTCTTTCTGATAGTAATCTCCATCGCAGTAGTCTCGCTCATAATCATGCTCAACCTCTTCCTGCAGCAGAGTTATCTCTCCAAGATGGCGGAGCAGTTCAAAAGGGAGCAGTTGATACTTGCGAACACCACCGCCAAGAACATCTCCGGCCGCTTCGGCCACCTTACGGACGAAATGTTGCTGCTGGCCGGTATACTGGGCGGAAAGGGCCTCGGGCCGGCCGGCATGCAAAAGGCGATAAAGACGTTTTTTAACGGGATGGACAAGGAGGCGCTGGTGGGTCTTACGGTCTACGAGCCCGCAGCCGGGGGCTTTTGGCCTCCTCGCCCGATATGGAGCAGCCTGCCCCGCCCGCGGGCCACCCCGGTTGACCTGGCCCTGATCAGGCGCACGATGTCCATGAACCCGGCAAAGGTTCTGTACAGCGATGCCCTTATCTTTAAAAAAGGGATAATAAAGCTTTATATGCCCGTCTTTTCGGGGGGCAGATGGCGCGGGGCGATAGGCCTGGACGCTTCCCTGGACTCCATAGACAGGGCATTCCTCGCCCCCGTAAGATTCGGCAACAAGGGCTATGCCTGGATGATGAACGAGGACGGCACGCTCCTCTATCATCCGAGCCGGCCCGGAATGATCGGCAGGAACCTCTACCGCGCAAGCGGCGGATGTTTCGCCTGCCACAAGTCCTTCAATACGGAGCGCTGGATACTGAGGAGCGGCCCGACGGGGGCCAGTTCCTATATCGCGCCCTTCGGCGAGGACAAGCTCATCGCATTTTCCAAGCTCTCCGTGTTCGGAAGGAAATGGATCGTCTGCACGACGATACCGTATTCCGAGGTGACGAGCAGCCTCAGGGGTAGTCTGAAGCTCCAGTCAATACTGATGCTTGTCGTATTCGGGGCCGCTTTCTCCGGCGCCACGATGCTTGTGGTCCTCAACATGAAGAGGACAAAGGCGGAGGAAAAGGCAAAACGGGAGGAGGACCTGGAAAAATACACGGCCCTCCTGGAAAAGACGGTCCTGGAGAGGACGGAGGAGCTTTTCGCCGAAAAAGAGAAGCTAAACAGCATCGTAAACGCGGTGGGCGGGGGGCTTGTGCTGACCGGCGTGGATGAAAAGATCATCTGGGCGAACAAGCAGTTTTCGGAGATGGCGGGTTTTGACGCCGGGGAAATATCCCGCCACACTTTCAGCCCGGACTGCACGGCCGTCAGTTCCCATGTCTCGGACGGGATCGAGACGAGCGTCTTCGAGGGACTTTTCGGGCGCAAGGGGAGGTTTTTCCAGGTCACCTCCGCGCCGGTGAGGTCCGAAGGCGGGGTGCTCGGCTTTATCAAGCTCGTGCAGGACATAACCGAGATGAAGAAGATGGAAGAGCAGGTGCTCAATACGGTAAGACTCTCCGAGGTGGGCAGGCTCACGGCCGGGATCTGCCATGAGATTGGAAACCCGCTTACGGCCGTGTTCTCCTTTCTTCAGATCCTGCGCGACATGGAGGATGAGGGTTTCAAGAAGGAGAGCATCGAGTCGATGCTCTTTCACATAAGCCGCATCGCGGAGACCGTAAGGCAGCTTTCGACCATATCGAAGGTCGCGCCCCCGGCGATGAAGAAGGTCAATATAAACCTGATACTCGGGCAGGCCATGGATCTGATGAAATACGACAAGAGGGCTGTGAAGATAGACTTCATGGAAGAGTTCGAGGAGATAGCGGACATAATAACGGACGAGAACCGGGTCTCACAGGTCTTTATCAATATCATGTTAAACGCGATGGACGCGATGCCGGAGGGCGGCACGCTCACGGTGAGGAGCAAGGCCCAGGCGGACGGGGCCGCCGTGGAAATAGAAGATACCGGCGTCGGCATCTCGCAAGAGGACATGCCCTATATATTCGAGTCCTTCTTCACGACCAAGGAGAAGGGCACGGGGCTCGGCCTTTACGTAAGCCACGGTATAATAAGGGGGCTGGGAGGGGAACTGAGGGTTGAAAGTTCACCGGGAGCCGGTACCAGGTTCACGGTCATCATACCGGCGGGAAGGAACCTGAGAGATGCAGACCAGAATATTGATAGTTGACGACGAGAAGGACATACTGCGGGCGCTTGAATTTTTATTCAAGGCGGACGGCCATGCCGTGACCACCGCCTTGAGCGGTGAAAAGGCGCTGTCGGTCCTGCAGGCCGAAAGCTTCGATATCATGATTTCGGACCTCAAGATGCCCGGCATGGACGGGCTGAAACTACTAGAAGAGGCCAAGAGGCTCTACCCGGACATGACGGTCGTCATGATGAGCGCCTACGCCACGGTCGAGGGCGCGGTTGACGCCATGAAAAAAGGCGCCGCCGACTACATCGTGAAACCTTTCATGAACGACGACGTCCGTTTTACCGTGCGGAGGCTTATCGAGGAGGAGAAGCTCCGTTCAGAAAACCGGGCCCTCCGGCAGGAGCTCTCGCAGCACAGGTCGCAGCACAAGCGCAGTTGCAACGAGAAGATAATTTTCATATCGGACGCCATGACCCAGGTCTTCGAGATGCTGAACATCGTCACGCCGACGAAAGGAAATATTCTGCTTACGGGCGAGTCCGGCACGGGGAAGGGCCTGATCGCCCTGCTCATCCACTGCAATTCGCCGCGCTCGAACGGACCCTTTATCTCCATAAACTGCTCGGCCATCCCGGAGGGGCTCCTTGAGTCCGAGCTTTTCGGTTACAGGCGCGGCGCTTTTACCGGCGCGAGCGTGGACAAGAAGGGCCTTATAGAGCTGGCGAACGAGGGGACCCTTTTCCTGGACGAGATAGGCGACATGGCCCCGGCCCTCCAGGCGAAGCTCCTGACGGTGCTTGAGGCGGGCGAGGTGATGCCGCTTGGCGACACCAGGAAGAGGAGTGTGGACCTGCGCCTCGTCTGCGCGACCAACCGCGACCTTGAAAAGAGCATCACGGAGGGCGGTTTCCGGGAGGACCTCTACTACAGGCTGGCGGTCTTCGAGATACGGGTGCCGGCCCTGAGGGAAAGGGCCGAGGACATCTCCGTGCTCACGGACTTCTTCATTAAAAAATATTCCGAGGAAAACGGCAGGACCGCGCGGGGGATCTCGCAAGGGGCGCGCGAGGCGCTGGCCTCCTACCGCTGGCCCGGCAACGTCAGGGAATTGAGCAACGTGATCGAGCGGGCCGTAGTGCTGGCGTCCGGCAACATGGTCGGAACGGAGCACTTGCCGGACAAAGTCAGGTTCCAGCGGCATGAAAATGGCTGCTGTCTCCGGGACGTGATGAGCGATTACGAAAAAAACGTCATTATCAGGGCCTATAACCTGAACAATAAAAACAAGGAGACAACCGCCCGGTACCTGGGCATAGACCTGGTCACGCTCTACAGGAAGATGAAAAAATTGGGGATAGAGGAATAATAAACCCTAACGTTGCATTAAAGTTCGTCATACCGGCGAAAGCCGGTATCCAGTGACGTTGTCTTTAAAGTCGCCGGATTCCGGATTACCACCTCCGGAATGACGGCAAGAAGTCCACTTCTTGAATTCATGCTTGCCTCTGGAAACAGCCTTTAAACTGACC
>JAJYGJ010000209.1 GCA_021790695.1 Nitrospirota bacterium
GGCCATCCGGTAAGCTCCTCGGCCACCCCGTTCATAAGGAAAATCCTGCCCTCCGTATCGGTCGTTATGACGCCGTCTCCGATGCTCCTCAGCGTTACGGCGAGGCGCTCCTTCTCGGCGGCAAGCGCTTCTTTTGATTTTTCATTTTCCGTAATGTCCCTGCCCACGCCCGCGATGCCCACCACCCGCTTGTGCGCGTCCGATATGCCCTTGAATGTCCAGGCGAACACCCTCTGCCCGCCGGCGGTCATGACGCGGTTTTCCACGTATCCGCCATACGGGGGGGCGCACGCCGCCAAGAGCGCCTCGCGCGTGACGCCCCGGCAGCTTTCCTCCACGAAGGTCTCAAACGGGGTGCCGATAAGGTCTTTTTCCTTCCTGCCAAAGACCTCGCAGAAAGAAGGGCTCGCGAATAGAAATGCCCCGGCGGGCGAGATTTTTACAATCACGTCGGTCTGGTTGTCGACCAGGAGCTGGTATTTCTCCGTCTTTTCCTGGAGCGCCGCATAAAGGCCCGCGATCTTTACGGTCGCGGCGGCATGGCTTGCAAAAAGCCTCATCATCGTCTTGCCGGACGCGTCCATCGCGGCCTTTTCCCTTCGGAAAACAGTGAGGCATCCGACTATCGACTCCTTGCTTTTAAGCGGCACCGCGGCCGCGTAATTGAAGCCGCCCCCTTCGGCCAGCGTATGGAAGGCCTGTATGTCGCAGGACTCGCCGCACTCGATTATCTCGTCCCCAACCACGGACTCGACCACAAAATTATCGTCAGGTTCGAGGAACTCGGGGACCATTGACCTCGCGGATTCATCGAGCCCCGTGGAATCCTTGAAATACATTATCCCCCTGTCGTTTATCAGCCAGAGTATGGCCGCGTCAGCCCGCCCGAAGAAGACCGCTGAAGCGAGTATGGAGGCGGCCAGACGGTCGATGTCGAGAGAGTCCTCGTCGCCCAGCTTGAGGAGCCACTTTATATCTTCGCTGCGGTCCCTGATCGTCCCGCCGCATTGATTTTCCGCTTTATGGCGCAAGGATTTCACAACCGCGGCGACGGCGGATTTGCCAATAGACCTGAAGCCGGTATAGATCCGGCCGGGCAGGCGAGATGACGAACCATTCCCTCCTCTGGTTTGCATCGTCCGCTCCTTACAACCCCGCATATTATAAAAAACAAATCACTGAATTGAAAGGGGAACGATTTCATACGCCCCTTTTCTCGGGGCCGAAGATGTACTTGTGGGCCTGAAGATTGAAGATCACGTTTAACCTGTCCTGGAGCATCCAGCTTGCAAGGCCGGCCGGCTCCAGCAGGCCGAAGGCCGGCGAGAAAAGCACCTTGCATCCGGCCCGGGGGAGCCTGCCGGCCTTCACGAAATCCCTGGCCCATTCGTAATCCATCCTGTTTACGATCACGAACTTCACTTCGTCCCCGTGTTTAAGAAAATCCATGTTGGAGGCGTCCATCTCCTCCCACATCCCGCTGCCGGGGGTTTTTATGTCCAGGACCACGACCGCCCTCGGGTCTAGGTCCTTGATGCTCAAGCTGCCGTTTGTCTCGATGAGCACCTTGTGCCCATCGTTCAGCAGCCGCTCGGTAAGATGAAAAACCTCCTCCTGCAAAAGCGGTTCGCCGCCCGTTATGGTTATGAGGTTTACTCCCACGACCGAGACCTCGTTCATTATCTCCGTCTCGGAAAGCTCCACCCCGCTGTCATATGCGTACTTGGTGTCGCAGTAGGAGCACCTGAGATTACAGCCGGCAAGCCGGATAAACGTCGAGAGCCGGCCCGTATATGTCGTCTCCCCCTGGATGCTGGTGAATATCTCCGAAATTCTCATTCAGCGCCGGCCGCCATCGTTTTTTATCATATTTGCCATTCATCTAACATAATCAATCCCGCAAAAAACCTCAACAGGGATAGCTGCCATCTGAGATAGCTGCCATCCGGGGCAGGCAATTCATTCCACTAAGGGTAGTGTCTGGAGTTTGATTAAGTCAGGCCGGGACAGAAGGCGGGAAGCGAGCATGCGCGTCTCATTCTCGGGGTACGGCAGGCGGTTCGGCTTCTCGCGCTCCCGCCTTGGCGGGATTGGCCGCATACATCATCCCGGCTTTTACTCGCGGCCAAGGCCCGCGAGGGGGCGCGTTTCGCTCACCGCCCACCGTACCCCATTACGCCCTCTTTCCCCTTAACCCGCAAAAGGCCGTACCCGGATCAGCCAGATAGCGGAGCAGTATCTAATCCGGCCCCATTGGCCACACCGGTTACTCTTTGTCTATGTCCTTACAGGCTTTATGATCTTTTGAGAGCGAGAATTTTGCAAACAATTCAAAACCGCTGAAAAAAGCATTAGGACCAGATTCTATCCCATCAGCTTTTCTGTCCTCAGCGATTACCCTTTGCACATCCCCATTACACCAGGCTTTTTCAACATCGTAGCTTAATTCATCATAAGCCATTTTTTCGGTAATTACTTTATCCCGAATCAAGTCGCCTATGGTCTCATAATTGCCTATGTAATCCTCTATATCGGCCCGGTGGAATCTTTTTTTATGAGTCGCATTCAGGAGTGGATAATTGCTCGGGTGATCCTCTATTGCGGTAGTAATGCTGTCATAGCACGGGCGGTCTAATTCCTTGACCATCCCTAAAACAAAATTCGCGGAGGCAATTTTATTATTTTCATTCAATGCCTTAACGTTCAGTTTAAGAGTTTGAGCAGCGTACCATAGACCGGCGACAAGTATGACCGTCTGAATAGCTAAGCTATTATCTTTCAGCCATTTCCAAAAAGGTTTTTCTTTAAACGCTTTTTGTGTCATTTTTCGCACAATTATAGCACATAAAAACTAGATCACTCATCCGGACCGGGACAAGATCGGTCTGTTGGGAAGTCGGGCGATGGTGCTTGAGCGTCATAGATTTTTTTCGTTGCCGATGCCGGCGAAGCGAAGCGGCCGCATCTCCGACTGTCTGAGCCCATCAGGGCGAGTTTCGGAGATGCAGCGTAGCGAGGCCATGCAGCGGCAGAAGAAAATCTCAAAAAGCGAAAGCGCCATCGCCCGGCTTCAGACTGAGATCTGCCAAAAAAAGACTTTTTTCAGGCGAGCGGAAGGTTCGCGGTGTTTGCCAGCGTCCTTTGCCTTATGGCGTCGGCATTCTCCGCCGGCAGGAGCGTTCCGCCGGCATCCAGGACAGGCACGAGCACGTCCGTGAAATCCCCCGATCCGCAGGGGCAGGCCAACCGGACGGCCGGGGCGGGCCGGTTCGGGACTATGCGCCTCGCGCCGCACGCGGCGCACTTGAGGACCCGTTTGCCGCCCGACCATTTGCCGACTTTTGAAAAGGGTTTCCCCTCCACCTCCATTATGTCCATCGCGTAGTCGATGACGGGCGCGTTACTGATCGCGGTGCCTATCCCATAGCCCGCGACAAGCGGGTTTAAGACGGGCACGTCTTCTTCCCTTATGCCCCCGCTCAAGAAAAATTTCACGGCGGAGTGGCCCCGAAGGTCAAGCTCCCAGCGGCATTCCTCGAGTATCCTGTAAAAATTCCCCCTTCTCGAAGCCGGCGTGTCGAAGCGCACGGCGTAGAGCCTGCTCCCAAGCTCCCCAGCCACGTTTATGCTCTCGAATTTCTCGTCCTGAAGCGTGTCGATCAGGGCGACCCTCGGCACATCCGGCTCTATCACCTGGTCGAACGCCTTCAGCGCTTCCAGCGTGGAGCCCATGCAGAGCACAAGCGCGTGTGGCATCGTCCCCATCGCCTCCCGCCCGATGATCCTGCCGGACTCTCCCACCGAAACCCCGTCGGCACCCCCGATATAGGCGTTTCTTT
>JAJYGJ010000074.1 GCA_021790695.1 Nitrospirota bacterium
CTGCAGAAAGAATTGATAGAGAGCGCAAAGCGAGCGAAAATAAATAAATTGAAATTCCCTGCATTGAGTTCCGCAGGAACTCAAAAGCTCAAAAGCGAAAGCGCCATTGACCGGCTTCAAACTGAGACACTACCTTTTTCTTGTCTTTCTGGGCTGTTTTTCATAAACTAAGTAATGCTTGCCGTGGTGCTCGCAGGAGGTGAAAACAGACGTCTCCCCATCACCAAGGGTTTTGTGAAGATCGGGGGCAGGAGGATCATCGAAGGCCTCCTTGCCGCCCTCGGCGGCTTTTTCGACAGGCTGGCCATAAGCACGAATGAGCCGGAGAAATATTATTACCTGGGCGTTCCGCTTGTTGGAGACGTCTATCCCGTCCGCGGCCCGATGACCGGCATCTTCTCGGCGCTGTCCTTTTTTTCAGGCAACGGCAAATTGTCCGCGGGCGATAATCAGGCTTCCCCGGGCGGCGATGACGATGCCTTTTTCATCGCATGCGACATGCCCTACGTCAAGACCGAGCTGGCGGCCAGGCTGGCATCCATGAGGCGGGGACACGGGTGGCATGTCATTGCCCCCGTTTGGAAAGGCCGCCCCGAACCTCTTTTCGCCTTCTATTCGTCGCGGTGCCTGCCGTCCATGGAGACGCGCCTGCTTGCCGGAAAGACGGCCCTCCGGGAATTTATGGCGGACGCGCGGACCCTTTTTCTCGATGAAGAGGAGACGGGCGGGATTGACCCCGCGGGGCTTTCCTTTATCAACATAAATACTGCCGGAGACCTGAAGGCGGCCCTGGCCCTGGCCCCCGGAACAAGGACCCCGGCCCCCCTGAATAAGAGAATAAGAGACATGGAAAAGGAGGTCTGATGGGAGACCTTTTAGTCATCCTCGTTATCGTGGTTGCGATCACTGGTTTTTCCAGGGTCCGCGAGACCGCGAGGGGTTTTCGGCAGGCGGTCCGGAATTTCCGGGAGGCCGTGGCGGAACCGGCGGAAATAGATATAACGCCGGGCCCCGGCGCGCCCGAAAGGGCGCGCAAACAATAGAATAAAATGTCGCGCCCGAAGGGCCGCATAAATATAAAATGCGCGGACTATCGTAAACGGTGGAAATCAAAGTGAAAGACCATAAAGAGGATTAGCCCGGAGTGGAGAGAGGCCAGGAGGCAAAAATTGATCTGAAGGCCCTTCGTCACAATTTGAGGGCCGTAAAATCCCTTGCGGGCGGGGCCGTCATAGCCGTGGTCAAGGCCGACGCTTACGGGCACGGCGCTGTCCCCGTATCAAAAACACTGGAGAAGGAGGGTGTTTTTGCCCTCGCGGTTGCCTATGCCTCCGAGGCGAGGGTCCTCAGGCAGGCCGGCATAAAATCCACCGTGCTGGTCCTCTTTGACGAGGAGCCGGAACCTTGCTTCGACCTGGACCTGGTCCCGGTCATACATTCGCTGAGGTCCGCGAGGCGTCTTTCGCGTGAAGCCCGCAAAAGAGGCAGGCAAATCGATGTCCACGTCAAGGCGGACACGGGGATGGGAAGGATGGGGCTTTGCGCCGACGTATGCGCGCGGGATATCCTTCAGATAGCGTCTTTGCCCGGGCTTCGCCTCCAGGGGCTCATGAGCCATATTTCCGAGGCGCATCCCGGGGGCCTGGATTTTGCCCGCCTTCAGCTTGAGAGGTTCGGCTCGCTCCGGCGGGAACTGGCGGCCAAGGGCATGAAACCCTTTGCCCATATCTCAAGCAGCGCTTCGGCCCTTCTTCTTCCCGAGGCCGCCATGGACGCGCTCCGGGTCGGGCTCCTGCTTTACGGCGCCTGCCCGTTTGAGGCCCGGGGGCCGGACGGACATCTGCCGGATAAAGGCTTCAATTTAAAGCCGGTAATGGAGGTCAGGACCAGGATAATGCTCGTAAAGAGGTTCGGCAAGGGCCAGCCGGTAGGCTATGACAGGACCTTCGTTACCCCGCGGCGCTCGAATATCGCGGTCATACCGGTGGGTTACGCGGACGGGTATTCCAGGGCGTTTTCAAACAGGGCCAGCGCCCTTGTAAGGGGACAGAGGGCGGCGGTCGCGGGCAGGGTTTGCATGGACGTGACAATGCTCGATGTGACAGGGATAAGGGGTGTATCGGAGGGGGATGAGGTCGTGCTCCTGGGCGGCGGGCTATCCAGCCGGGAGCTTGCAGGCTGGGCCGGCACCAACCCCTATGAGGTCATGACCTCTCTTGGCGGGGGGGCGAGGAGGCGCTTCGAGTGATGCGTTTTGTGGAGCTTTTGGGCTCCCTCATCATCGGGTTTACCAGGGGCGTGGGCAGCGTCTTTCTGCTTTTCGCGGAGAGCCTGAAGGAGATGCTGCTGCCGCCCTACGAGATAAAAAACACCTCAAGGCAGGTCCTGGAGGTCGGCATAAAGAGCGTGCCCGTCGTGATAATAACGGCCGTTTTTACCGGCATGGTCCTTGCCTTGCAGACCTTCACGGGGTTCAAGCGGTTCGGTGCGGAGGCGCTCGTCGGCACCGTCGTGTCGCTTTCGATCACAAGAGAGATGGGGCCGGTGCTTACGGGACTGGTCGTGGCGGGCAGGGCGGGGGCGGCAATGGCCGCGGAGCTTGGGACCATGCGGGTCACGGAGCAGATAGACGCCCTCGAAACGCTGGCGACAAGCCCGGTCAAATACCTCATCGTTCCCAGGTTCGTTGCCTCCGTGATCGTCCTTCCCGCGCTCACGGTAATCGCGGACATGCTTGGCATCCTGGGCGGATACGCCGTGGCCGTATGGCTGTACGGGATGAGTTCCGCGCTTTACTGGCACAGGGCATGGAACTACCTTGAGGTGCGCGACATATTCGGCGGGCTTGCGAAGGCGGCTTTTTTCGGCGCCGGCATAGCCATTGTCTGCTGCCACGAGGGTTTTTACACCGAAGGCGGGGCCGAAGGCGTGGGCAAGGCAACCACGGGGGCGGTCGTCATATCCTTCATGACCATACTGATCTCCGACTATTTTCTGACGGCATGGTTTCTGAAATGACCGGAATATTCCTGAAATGATCGAAATCAAGGACCTTCACAAGGCTTTCGGCGCTCATCAGGTCCTCCGGGGGGTGGACCTCCAGGTGCAGGACGGGCAGAGCGTGGTCGTAATCGGGGGCAGCGGTTCTGGAAAAAGTGTGCTCATGAAGCATATAATAGGGCTTCTCAGACCTGATAAGGGGTCCGTACTTATCGACGGCGTCGATATTGCGAAGCTTGACGCCAAGCATTTATATGAGGCAAGAAAGAAATTCGGCATGCTTTTCCAGGGCGCCGCTTTATTCGACTCGATGACAGTGTGGGAGAACGTGAGCTTCGTGCTCCTCAGAAGCGGCATGAGGGCCGCGGAGGCCAAACAGGTGGCGATCGAAAAACTCAGGCTTGTCGGGCTCACGGACGTGGAGGACCTCATGCCCGCGGAGCTTTCCGGCGGCATGCGTAAGCGGGTGGGCCTTGCCCGCGCGATCGCGCACCAGCCCCAGATCCTTCTTTATGACGAGCCCACTACCGGGATAGACCCTATCATGGCGGACGCCATCAACGACCTCATAATAAAGATGCGGGAGGAGTTGCTTGTCACTTCCGTCACGATAACCCACGATATGCACAGCGCTTACAAGATAGCCGACCGGATCGCCTTCCTCTACGATGGAAGGATCGTGGAGACCGGCACTCCGGATGAGATAAGAAACACGTCAAATCCCCTGACCAGGCAATTCATAACCGGCAGCGCGCAGGGGCCGATCAGGATCGAGGGGCTGAGCGCCTGATGAAAATAACGACCGAGGTGAAAGTCGGCATCTTCGCCATCATAGTGATGGGCCTTCTGGCGCTTATGACGTTCTGGGTGGGCGGCCTGTCTTGGCTTAAAAAGCCGGGTTACATCCTGTACGTCTACTTTAACGATGTGAGCGGGCTCGAAAAAAAGAGCAAGATACTGGTGGCGGGCGTGGACGCGGGGCACATAGAGGACATCACACTGACTGACGGCAAGGCGAAACTGACGCTGAGGATACACAGGAACGTGGTCCTCTATTCGGACGCGGAGGCGAGCATAAGCTCCATGGGACTGCTGGGCGAGAAATACCTGGCCATAAAGGTAGGCTCGAAATCCCCCGTGCTCAAAGACGGGCAGACCATCACCAGCGTCGCCCCCAGCGTCAGCATCGACGAGCTGATGAGAAAACTCTCCAGCCTCTCCAATGGGGTGACCAAGCTGGTGGGCAAGGTCAACGAGGTGCTCTCGCCCGAACAAATCCATTCGATGCAGGCCGCGATAAACAACGTGCGGGCGATCACGGAAAACGTGAACACGGCCATCCTGGCGGACAACGGCAAGATAAAGACCGCCCTCGACAACGTCAATTCGATCATAGTCACGCTCAAGGGCACAACGCAGCAAAACTCCAAAAACATAACGGAGCTGATCGCCAACCTGAAGGACCTCTCGCAGACACTGAGGCAGGAAGCCCCAAGCCTTCTGAGCAATATGAGGGAGACGACCGTCGAGGTCAAAAACATGGTCAAGCAGACCAGGCCCGGAATCGAATCCATCGTCAACAGCACGAGGCAGATAACCACCAATCTTCAGCAGGGCAAGGGGACCCTGGGCAAGCTGCTGACCGACAAGAGCCTTTATAACAATTTAAACAGCAGTGTCAAGGGCCTGAAGGACGTCTTCGGGGCAATCAACCGCTTCAAGGTCTACCTGGACTTCCAGGGCAATTATCTTACCCGCGGCAGCGGAGGCGGGGAAGGGCGGTTCCTGCTTACACTTCAACCCAGGCCCGACAGATACTATATCGTGGGCGTGGTCTCCAACCCCATCGGGCGCATCGACAAGATACAGCACTTCGACACCGCGACAAACCAGGTAGTGACGGATTCGGAGAACGTCCATTCGGATATAGAATTCCTTGGCCAGTTCGCGCGCAGGTTCAACAATACGGCGCTGCGCATCGGGGTCACGGACAATACCTTCGGCATAGGCGCGGACCAGTTCTTCCTGAACGACAGGCTTGAACTCTCAATGGACGCATGGGACTTCGGGACAAGAGAGGCCTTCGCCCATCACGCGCATCTGAGGGTTGGCGGCCAGTATTTCCTGTTCAAGCATCTTTATCTCTCCGGTGGCTGGGACAATCCGCTCAATGCCCATTGGAGCGGCCCTTTCATTGGCGGAGGCATCCGCTTCGAGGATGAGGACCTGAAGTATCTTCTGAGCGTGGCCCCCAAGCCTTAGCGGGTCTTTTACCTGCACGGCAATGTGTTTTTTTGCGCCTCCGGTACTTTGTCGCGGTTATGCCACCACCCTCCGCCTAGCGCCATAAATAATGCCGCGGTGTCCGCAAAACGGTTGGCCCTGGCCTGTACGACATTGATCACTGCCTGTTGATAAGACTGCTCTGCTGAGAGCAACGACAAGTAATTAACATAGCCCAGTTCGAACTGCCGGCGCGCAAGGTCGAGGCTGCGCCCGGAGGCCCGTTCGAAATCCACTGCGGCCTTAAGGGCATCAGCATCGCACTTAAGCGCATGCAGAATGTCCGCGACGTTCTGGAAGGCGGCGATGACCGTGCCCCGATACTGCGCCTCGGCCAGATCCAGGCCCGCTTCGGCGGCACGCCTCCTGTGCCGCAGGGCGCCCCCGTCAAAGAGCGTCTGCGCAATGTTTCCCGCCAGGGACCAGAGGCCCGTGCCGGCAGTGAACAATCGGCCGATTCGGGCGGCGGTGGAACCCAAATCAGCGCTGAGAGTTATGTCTGGCAACTGGGCAGAGGCCGCGACACCGATCTGGGCGCAGGCGGCATGCAGTTGCGCAAGGGCGGCGCGCACGTCCGGGCGTTGCTCCACCAGCCTGGATGGCAGGCTGACGGGCAGCGCCCGCGGGAGAACAAGCGAATCGAGATCGAACTCTTCTTCCATCTGCCCGTTCGGGAACCCGCCGGCAAGGGCAGCAAGCAGGTCGCGGGTTTGCGCCAGTTGCCTCCTGAGCGGCGGCAGGGCCTGCCGCGCCTGGGCAAGGGCCGCTTCCTGCGCGGCCACGTCCGCCCCGGCTACATAGCCCAGGGATAACTGACGGCGCAGAAGGCCCAGCATCCCGGTCTGGACGCCGATAATTTTAAGCGTCGCGGAAATCTGGGCGCGAAGCGAGGCCTCCTGGATGGCCGCCGCGACAACGTTCGAGGTAAGAGCGAGATAAGCCGCCTCAAGCTGGAAGTACTGAAAATTGGCCTGGGCCTCCAATGATTCCACCTGCCGCCGGTTGCCTCCGAATATATCGGGGGCATAATCCACGCTTACTTGAGCGGTGGCGAGAGAGTAGGGTTCTTCGTTCGAAGCCGGAGTCGGCGAGATGACGCCCGAGTCCCGGGCGCGGCTGATCGATCCGGCCGCCTGGATGACGGGATAGTAAGCGCCCGCCTGGGCATAAACGCTTTCCCGGGCCTGGCGCAAGGCGGCCCTGGCCGCGGCGATTGTGGGACTTTTTTTGAGCGATCTTTCGATGAGCGCATCAAGAGGCTTTGACTTGAACAGTGCCCACCACTCACGCGGGATTTCCAAGCCCATGACAAAGCGCTGTTGCCCGCCGCCCGGCACATTGGCCACTGACGGCGTCGCGGTCAACGGACGGGCAGTATAGCCCGCATTGGCCGGCAAAGCGGGACGATGGAAATCGGGACCCACCGTACAACCTGAAAAGAGGGCGACGAAACCCGCAAGAAGGGCCGCCTCCGTCATTGTCCAGATGACGGCATGAAAACGCCTTGCCTGCAAACATCCTCCGAATGGACGCCTATTGATTTTCATCTTTCCCCCGTAGAAACAGCATCCGAAGCGGCGGCACGACTACCAGCAGCATGAGGGGGCCAAGCAGCATGCCCCCCACGATTACCGTAGCCAGGGGGCGCTGCACCTGGCTGCCGATGCCGGTCGAAACGGCGGCAGGGAAAAGACCGGTGGGTGGCGGGGTCCACCGTCTCGCCGATGGCGGAAATCCTGCCGGCAAACACCCGGCCCTGAAAGGCCATGAGCCCGGCTTTAACCGCCTGTCCAACACGGAAAAGCGGACTGGCGCTTTCAGGGACGTATGCCACCATCCACATGGTCGAGATGTCGGCAACCGAGTAAGGGGCGGGCGGAGTACCCGGTTGCGCCAGGAGTCCGGGCGCTGCATTTCTGGCCGTTATTCGGCCTGTTATAGGGCTCCGCACGACCATAACAGGATCGATCATCCTCTTCGCCACTATCCGATCGATTTGGGCCCCGGTTTTGCCGAAGATGCTCACGGCATCGCGGGCCGCCCGGTATGCGCCCTCCGCGCTCTGCTGGTCGGAGATTGCCTGCTCCAGATCTTTTTGTGCGATCCCCTGCGTTTTATAAAGCTTTCTGGCTCGCTCAAGCACCCTGGTGGTCAGATCGTAAACACCTGCTGCGGCGATCAGGGCCGATTCGGCCTGTATGAGGTCGGGGCTGTCAATCGTATAGAGTTTTTGGCCTTTAACCACTTTATCTCCGAGCCTGGCGAACAGATCGATGATCTTTCCCTGATTGGATGGGTAGACCTGTACCGACTTGTCATCGTTGAAGGCGATATTGCCGACCGCCTCCTGCTGAATCGTAAAAAGACGCCGGCCTGCCGGCTCGACATTTACCGATTTAAACTGGGCATCATCAAGCGTAATGGAGGGAAGACCGCCCGGGGGCTGAGCCGATGTTTGAGATGGAGCCTTGCCCTGCGCGGCATTCGCCTTCGCAGGGGAAAGCCCTGATTCAGGCGAAATGCCCGAATTTCTCGTTAAAAATATGCTGGTTGAGATGATCAGTGCGGCAATTGTTGCAACCGTGCCCAACCCGATAGTTTTTTTGTTGGATGACATAAACAGACCTCTTTTCAGGAATGCCTTTATGATGAAACCTTGTCCCCCCTCGTATCGTCGCATTTATCTGCTTATGAGCGGCTGTATTTCAAACCACGGTTTGAATCATAAAATATTAATGTTACAGCAACTTTACACAAAGTGCCGTCCAAGGCCCTGCAGTTGATTTGGACGGGAAACATGTGCTAATTTATAAGCTGATCCAATTGACTTCAGAGGAGGAAGAAATTGCCGGTACGGAAGAAGAACCCATCCGCAGAGAAAAAGACGAGGCAGGCCGAGAAGAGGCATGAGAGGAATATAGCGGTCAAAAGCGCATTGAAGACCGTTTCAAAGAAGGTTGTAAAGACCGTATCGGAGAAAGACGCTCCGGCAACGGCGGCCGGTCCGAAAGAGGCGACAAAGGCTTATGCGAAGGCAGCCTCAAAAGGGATAATCCACAAAAACACCGCTTCCAGGAAGATATCAAGGCTGGCGGGTCTGGCCAACAAGGCCCAAACTCCCGGGCCGATTGCCTAAACTAACAGGCTGCTGAAAAAGTATTCTATGGGTTGCAAAATGCGTCTAGTCGTCATTCCCGCCCCCGGCTGCGACATTCGAGTGCAGTCTCCGGCGGGAATCCAATTTTTTCAATGACTTGTATTTAACGTGGATTCCCCGCCCGGTTTTATCCTTAACAAAATAAAATTCTGGCCGTGGAATGATGAATTCAGGACTTTTTCAGTAGCCTGCTATTGATGCAAATATGCCTTGCCCGATACAGTAATCTCAAAATTTTATCCGGTCCCGGAATTATTTTTTTGCAACTGCAAGGTCATCAAACATGTTCGAAATCCACCATTTCCATGAAAATATTGGGGCCGGCTTAAAGAGGGGGGTTACCTGGAATGGATGGAATGGTAATATTCGGCTTCCAGGAGCCGCCTTTTTATAGCCAGTTCCGGTGAATATCCGCCGAGACTTCCATCGGATTCTATCACGCGGTGACAAGGCAGAACTATGGGAAGGGGGTTTTTCGCCAGGGCCCGCCCCGCGGCCCTCGCGGCCCCCGGATGGCCGGCGCGGGCGGCGAGCCACTTGTAAGACCTGGTCTGCCCGTAAGGTATTTCACGCAGCGCAAGCCATATGCCGCGCTCGAAGGCAGTGCCATCGAGGGGCGCCAAAGGATACGTGAAGGCATCGAGAGCGCCCTCAAAATATTTTCTGAATTCGTCTGTCAACGCCCGGGCGGCCTTACCCTGCCTGAAACCGGAAGGCGCGAGCAGGATTGAAACGCGGGCAAGCTGATCGTATTTCATGAGAAGGTATAAGGGACCGACCGGGCTTTCGAAGCGGTCATAGTAAAAACTCAATCGCGGATGATCCTCAGCCCGGAATAATAACAGCAGAACTCGCTGTCCATGTCGTTCAAAAAGGAGCGCTCCTGCCCGTCCTCGAACAAGACCCTGACCATGCAGATTCCCCCCTCCAGAAGAGAGTGTTTTTCCTCCACCACTTCCCCGACACCCCAGAAACTGTACCTGAGATGCCTGACCTTGTCTCCGCTCTTTAAGTAGAGCCTCCTTCCATGCACTTCATATTATAACAATTGGCAAACGCGCCCTTAAACCTTTCAAAAAACTGCCTTTTTATGGTATATATAGAGATACCTTCACTCTATGTCCAGGAGGACAAGAAAAAATGAGATCGGAAATAAAGAAATTTGTGCTGCTTGCGGCGATGCTTGCTTTGATCGTTTCCTGCGCGAAATCCGCAAATGAGACAAAATCCGCGGGCGATTCAACCGTATTGGCCACGGTTGGCAACAAGACGATAACAACCGCGATGTATGAAGATGAACTGAATAATCTCCCCCCTCAGGTAAGACAATATTTCCTCAGGCAGGGCGGAAGCCAGGCGTTCCTCAATGAAATCATCAACAAGGAACTGCTGTACCAGGAGGCGATGAAGGAGGGGATCGATAAAGACAAGGGGCTCAAGCAGGCGGTTGAGTCCTATAAGAAGATAACCATGGTAAAGATGCTGCTGCAAAGAAAAATCGAGGGCGCTTCCACCACGGTGTCCGACGCCGATGTCAAGAATTATTATGACACCCACAAGGAAGACTTCAAGTTGAAAGGCCCCGGGAAAACAGAAAAGGTGCTCCCCTTCCCGGCCATAAAGGCCCTCATACGCCAGCATTTGATTGAAGCAAAGCAGGAGCAGGCCTTCGCGGAGTATGTAAATAACCTTAAGAAAACCGCAAAAATTAATATAAACGAGCGGGCCGTGCAGACGCTGCAACCGGCTCCGGAGATGGAAAACACACCGGTCGCCAAGTAATTGAAATGCCTCCCGTCAGGGGAAATAAATAAGTATATTTCCCGTCCCCTCCAGGGGCGGGCGGATTGATCTGCCTTGGAGATTCCGTGGAATCTCCAAGGCGATTTTTTTGTTTATCGGAGAACCTCGCGGCAGGGGGCGGCAAAACGCCATGGCGATCCATTATTTTAAAAAGCCCGGGGTGATTTAAAGGTTGTCCTTAGGGATCTGGACCAGGCAGAAAGGGTCTCCGAACGAGATCGCCTTCGCCATGACGGCCGGTTTGCCAAGGAGTTCCGAAACGTGCTCAAGTTCGTAATTGCAGGCCTCGGGGTAGAGGTTTGACACCCTCGAAAGCGGGCAGTTAAACAGACTGAGGTCATAGTGTCTTTCGTCGTCCTTGAGCTCGACAAGATAGCCGTCCTCCTCAAGCAGGTTTGAAAGCGCCATGATCTTGCCATGAAAATCGTATGGGGCAAGAAGTCTTGCCCTTTCTTTCACAAGTCTGTCTTTGCGCCTCTTGAAAAGAGCGTCTATCTTGGGCCTGCCATCCAGGGCCTCCAGATCGGACAGAAGGTCGAGTGTAAATCCGGAGTAGCCTTTCTGGAAGATATCGTCGGCGCTGGCGGTAAGCTTGTAAACGAAAACCGGCCTTCCTATGCCGTGCTTTCTCGCCTCGTAGCTTATTATGTTTTTTCTCTCAAGCGCGATCAGATGCTGCCTTACGCCCATGGGTGTGATGCCCACCCGCTTGCTTAATTCCTCGGCAGTAAGGCCGCCGGTTTTTTTCAGCAGCATTATTATCTTGTCTTTTGTCTGACCATCCGCAATATGCATGGTCCCTCCCAGACTCCGGCCAGCTTACGCTAACATAAATTTAGAATTTTGTAAACAGATATTTTTTGAAATTTTAGATCTTTTCCATTCCGCCCTCCCCAAATTACCCGAAGCACCGGATCGGCCTGTTTGAACGGACCGGGGGCCGACTCGCAAAACAACTCACGGAATCTTGACAAAAACGCGAACGCCCGGTTAGAATCACGCAAAATCCTCCTGAATCGAAAGGGCTAAAAACCACAATGAGAATCGTCAGATATGTTTTACCCGCATTGCTGGCGGCCGCCATGGTGCTCGGCGGATGCGCCACTGCGACGGGACCCGCCCCTCAGTCGGCCAGCGCCAGCGGCTTGTCCGCCGGGAACATGAAACTTTCAGCCAGGATGTCATCGAGCATTTTCCTGCAGCCCGTTTCTCCGTCGCGGCGGATTGTTTTTGTATCCGGGCACAACACCTCCAGCGCGCAGGGTCTGCATTTCACCCGGCTGATCAAGCAAAGCCTGATCGAGAAGGGCTACAGGATTACCGACGATCCAGCCAGGGCGGAATACATGCTTATGTACAACATCCTTTATGTAGGCAAGGAGGATCAGAGTTATACAGCGGCCGGGGCGCTCGCCGGCGGTTTCGGCGGAGCGGTAATTGGCGCGGCCGCCAGCAACACCACCACGGGGGCCGTCGCGGGAGGGTTGGCCGGCGCAGTAGTCGGCGGCATCATCGGCAATTTTTTCCAGCAAAACAGGTATATGATGGTGGTCGACATCCAGCTTGAACAGCGGCAGGCGGGCACCTATACGACGACCAACACTTATGCGGACCAGGGTACGGCCAGCACGGTGCATACTTACCATTCCGGGGTCAAAAACTGGATGTTCTACCGGGACCGGATCGTAGCGCAGGCCGAAGGCACCCGGCTTACGTTTGACTACGCCACACCTGCCATGTCACAGGAGGTCTCCGGGGAAATCTCGGGACTTTTCTAGCGGATCTGGTCGTTGATTGAGGACTCCCCGCCGGCCCTGGGACCGCGGGGAGTCCTCTTCTGCGCTCGCCCGGACTCCGGATATCAACCGGCCCCGATGAAGCCCGGCAGGAAAGCAAAAAAGGCCCCTGAAATTCTATAATATCCGATGGCCCTTTTATCCAATGCCGCTCCGTGTCCCCCGACCCTTGCGCCGGACGGGTTTCCCCGTTCGGCAGGGAGGGATGAAGGAGGTTTTTCGTTAGCGTGAAAAGAAGATACCAGCCCGGCGGAGTGGAACTGAAGTGGCAGTCCGTCTGGGCCTCAAAGGACCCTTTCCGGAGCATTCCGGAGGCCAGGCCCAAATTCTACTGTCTTGAGATGTTTCCCTATCCCTCCGGAAAAATCCACATGGGGCACGTGAGAAACTACGCGATAGGCGACGTTATAGCCCGCTACAAAAGGATGCGCGGCTATAACGTGCTTCATCCGATGGGCTGGGACGCCTTCGGCCTGCCCGCCGAGAACGCGGCGATAAAGGAAAAGGCGCACCCTGCGCGCTGGACGCGTGACAATATAGCCCACATGAAAAAACAGCTTACAAGGCTCGGGCTCTCATACGACTGGAGCAGGGAGTTCGCCACCTGTGAGCCCGCGTACTATGGGTGGAACCAGTGGTTTTTCCTGAAGATGTTTGAAAAAGGCCTGGCATACAGGAAGGCCTCGTTCGTCAACTGGTGCCCATCGTGCCTCACGGTGCTGGCCAATGAGCAGGTGATTGACGGGAGGTGCTGGCGGTGCGAGAGCGTTGTGGTGCAGAAGGAGCTGGAGCAGTGGTTCCTTCGCATCACGGCCTATGAAGAGGAGCTTCTGGCCGCCCTGGACGGCCTTTCGGGATGGCCGGAAAAGGTCATTCTCATGCAAAAAAACTGGATAGGCCGCAGCGAGGGCCTTCAAATCGCATTCGCCATAGAGGGAAGCGCCGACGAAATACCCGTCTTCACCACAAGGGCGGACACGCTCTTCGGGGCGAAGTTCATCTGCCTTGCCTCCAAACACCCGCTGGCGGAAAGATTTTTAGAGTCCAACAAGGCAGGGCTTGAAAAAATAAGAGAGCATTACGGGAAGATGGAGGAAAAGCACGGGCTTTTTACCGGGCATTATGCCATAAACCCGGTAAACGGCGAAAAGCTCCCTGTATATGTGGCCAATTTTGTCCTCATGGAATACGGGACAGGGGCGATAATGTCGGTGCCCGCTCACGATCAGCGGGACTTCGAGTTTGCGCGAAAATACGACCTGCCCGTAAAGGTCGTCATACGGCCGACCTCCACAGGCGTAGCCTCCACAGGCGGACCGCCGGAGCCGGAGCGGGCCTTCGAGGATGACGGCGTGCTTGTTGACAGCGGGCCTTTTTCCGGGCTTGAAAGCAGGGCGGCGCGTCAAAAGGTCGCGGAATATATAGAGTCAAAAGGGGTCGGCAGGCGCGTTGTAAACTACCGTCTGAGGGACTGGGGGATTTCACGCCAGCGCTATTGGGGCACGCCCATTCCCATCATCTACTGCGAGCGTTGCGGAACGGTGCCCGTCCCCGAAAAAGACCTGCCGGTCGTCCTTCCGGAAGAGGTAAGATTTACAGGCACGGGAGGCTCTCCGCTTGTCAGCGCGGACAGTTTCGTAAACGTCTCGTGTCCCTCATGCGGCGGAAAGGCCAGGCGTGAGACAGACACGATGGACACGTTCGTTGACTCCTCCTGGTACTATGTACGCTACTGCTCAAGGCGCGACGAGCCGGCCCTGGACAGGGCAAACATCTCTTACTACATGCCGGTGGACCAATATGTGGGGGGCGTGGAACACGCCGTTTTGCACCTGCTTTATTCGAGGTTTTTCATGCGGGTGATCAGGGACCTGGGGCTGTCCTCCATAGCCGAGCCTTTCCAAAGGCTTCTGACGCAGGGCATGGTCTGCATGGAGACCATCCGCTGCCCGCAGGACGGCTGGCTCTATCCGTCGGAGGTGGCGGACGGGCGGTGCGTCAAATGCGGCAGCGCCATCGAGCGGGGCAGGACGGAGAAGATGTCCAAGTCCAAGCGAAACATCGTTGACCCCGACCAGCTTGTACAGACTTATGGGGCGGACACGGCCAGGCTTTTTTCGCTCTTTGCGGCCCCGCCCGAAAGGGACCTGGAATGGTCCGAAAAGGGTGTCGAGGGCGCCTACAGGTTCCTTAACCGTATTTTCACATTCGTTTACGATAACCTGGAGACTCTGACCGGGGCAGGCGCGCAGCCGCCCTCCGCCATCGCCGGAGGAAAATCGGCTTGCGGACTGGTCCCTTGCGGACTGGTCCGCGGAAAAACCCCGCCCCTGGTGAGAAAGACGCACCAGACCATAATGCGTGTCACCCGGGACATCGAGCGTGAATACCATTTCAACACCGCCATAGCCGCGATGATGGAGCTTGTGAACGCGCTTACCGCCTTTTCGCCCGCGGACCCGGAAGATGCCTGGCAGATGCGGTTTGCGACTGAAAAAATGCTCCTCCTGCTCGCCCCGTTCTGCCCGCATATAGCGCGGGAGCTATGGGATGCCATCGGGATGACTTCGGACATCCAGCTTGAAACCTGGCCCGGCTACGATGAAGACGCGGCGAGGGAAGATCAGATCGAACTGGTTGTGCAGATAAACGGGAAGGTAAGGGCCAGGCTCATGGTCCCCCCCGGACTCCCGGACGAGGATTTGAAGGCAATGGCCCTTTCCGAACCCAGGATAAAGGAGATGCTGTCGGCAGGAAGCATCAAAAAGGTGTTTACCGTGAAGGGAAAACTCGTAAACATAGTGGCGCAATGAAAATGAAAAAGACCGCAGCTCTGGCGATTGCCGCCTGCCTCCTCGGCCTGCTGATGCTGTCAGGGTGCGGATATACGTTCGCCGGGCGGAAGTACCTTAGAGTCACCAGCGTCAAAATCGGCCCCATAAAAAACAACTCGTCCGAGCCGGGGCTCTCTGAGATGCTTGTATCGGCGCTCTCCGACGAACTGTCGAAACAGGGCATAGACGTGGACCAGGATTCCCCCAACCGGATAGAGGGCAGCCTGGACCGGTTCGATCTGACCGGGACGTCGGAGGAAAACCAGTCTTTTACGGCGTATCAGGTGGCGATATCCGGACATTTCGTGCTCAGAGACGCGAATGGAAAGGAATTTTTGCTTCCCGGGACCGCGCCTTTCATAGTCAGCTTCTCATCGCAGGGCGCGTTAAATCAGGTCTTTGCCCAGAGAGAGCTTGCCGTCCAGGCCGGCATGCAGCAGCTTGCGTCCCAGATAGTCTCCGGCCTGCTTGTGTACACGAAATAGACAATAAATATGAGGGCCTTTCTTGACGAGTTGAAAAAAGGGCTTCCGGGGCCGGCTTACCTGGCCTACAGCGCTGACCCCTACCTGCTTTACGAGGCGAAGCTCATGGTGAAACGGATTGTGCCGCCCGAAGTCGCGGCATTCGCCCTGGAAAGTTTCGATGCTGCGGGCGATGGTTTTTCCGTGGAGGCCGCGATCGAGGCCCTCATGTCGGTCCCGTTTCTGGGTGGCCGCAAGGTGGTGATAATCGAGAACCTGGAAGGACTCCGGGCGGAGGGGCTCAAAAAAATAAAAAGCCGTTCCAATGCCGGAGGCAGCAAGGGTCAAAGCCTTCTTTTCATGCTGATGACCGCAAAAAAAGAGCCGCAGATTTTTACGTCCCCCGGCACGCATGTAAAACTGCTGCCCCTCTCGCTGAACCGCCGGGAACTGCCGATGTGGATAAGAAAAAAGGCCCGCGACGAGGGGTTCGGTCTCCAGGATGACGTGGTCTCCTATTTCGAGGGCAACTATTCCGCGGAGCCTGGGCTGATAGCCTCGGAGCTTAAGAAGCTGGCCCTCATCGGCAAGCCGGACATAGGGATGGAGGATGTAAGGCGGCTTACGAAAAACATGGCCGTCCACAACGCCTTTGACCTTGTGCGCGCTCTGGGGGCAAAAGACGCCGACAGGGTTTTCAGTCTTGCCGGAGAGTTTCGCGGGCAGCATGAGCTTCTGATGCTGCTGGGGGCCCTTAACAGGGAATTTTCAAGGCCGGGTGTTGCGCCACGGGTTTTTGAAAAAGCGACCTCCCTTTTAAGGGAGGCTGATATGAAGGTCAAAACGCTCTCCGGGATTTACCCGATAGAGGAATTGTTCGCGAAGCTGCTTAAAATCTAGTGTCCTGAGCCATTAGTCTGTTTCATAATTACCCAAAAAATTTTTGCGGATTCCCTGAGACGTCATGCCCGAGGACCTTAATCGGGCATCCAATTTGACGTTTTAAAATGGATTCCCGCCTTCGCGGGAATGACGTCTTTCCTATTTCGTGTCATTAGGCCATGAATATTATTTTATTTAACGAATTTACAATTCACCACACCAGAATAGATGAATGCGTCAAACGTGAAGTCCTCTTCGATGTCATTCCCGCAAGCCAAGCGGAGCCTGTCACGGCCCGTCCGGGATCACGGGGAATCCTTCCGCGAAGAGGCGAAGAAGGATTCCGCCCGTTTTTATCCTTAATACAAATAAATTCGGGCCGGAATGACAACAGTTGATGCAACGACAGGGATGATTTGTGCATCTTATTGACTTAAGGCCGGATTTTGATATCCTTTAGGACAGGAAAATCGCTAACGTTGCATGTATAAGGAGGATATAAGAGATGAGATACGCGAAGTCCTTGGGCCTGGCAGTTCTTTTGGCGGTATCGCTTGTCAGCATGGGCGGATGCAAGAAACAGGCGCCCACTGCCGCGCCATCCAATGCGCCGGCCCCCGCTGCGGCGCCCTCAAACGCCCCGAGTAATGCTCCCGCGCCTTCAGGCGGCGTTAACGCGCCGGGTGCCGGACAATAGCTTGGCATTGCGGGTTTAGAGGCGTCCAGAGCAGGAAATTTCAACCAAATAAGCCTGGCCAGGGCAGGGGATAGAACGGGGGGCCTCTTGCCCTGGCCTTATTCCTCCATCCTTATTCTGAAAAAGATTTTCTGTTTCCGCCATAAAGTTTTTTCCGGATGGTCTCGATAAGTAATTAAGCCGTAAAGGCGGGGACTGCCTCCGGAAGGCGGTTCCGCGTGAAACAATTGGGCGATGATGAAAGGATGGGGATCGGCTTTCAGATGAAAGGACTGCTTTATAAATTTTTATCCATGAGGCTCAAAATCAAGGTGCTGACCGGCTATGCCTTTATGAGCCTGATGATATTCGGCATTCTCGTCATTATAGGCGTGAATTTTTTCAAGATCAAGAAGCGCTATGATTCCATAAACGCCATGAGCGCCGACATCCAGACCATCACCCAGATGAAAGCGGACATTAACGGGGTGCGGGCCGCTTTTCTCAGGATGGCCCTCTCAAAGAATCCGGACGTCTGGAACCGTCAGGAAGCGGTCATCAATTTCTATATAGACAGGGCCGATACGGACTTTGAGAAGCTGAAAAACGGCACGTATAAGGATCAGATCGGAGATGTAGAAGACGCGTGGACGCCTTTTGAGCAGACGATAACGAACCGGCTTATCCCCATGGTGGAGTCGGGGAAACTCGCCCAGGCCATGGATGTCCTCAAAACGGAGCAGGCGCAGAGATCAAAGGACTTCATGGCCGCGGCAAACAGGATCATAAACAACTCCGCGGTGGAGTTCGCAAACCGGATAGACGCCGTCAACCGGGAAATAAGGTCTACCATAATCTGGGTCATAGCGATCGTTCTGATAGTCTTTTCCGCAAGCTTCGTCTCTACTTTTTTCCTTGTGAACAAATATATAATCAAGGTCCTTGGCAGCATCGGCTCCTCCGCCCGCAAGATTGCGGCGGGAGACCTCACCGTTACCCTGGAGACAAAGACGGACGACGAGTTCGGCAATCTTGCTGAAGACGTAAATGGGATAATATC
>JAJYGJ010000224.1 GCA_021790695.1 Nitrospirota bacterium
AGTATCCTCGCGGAAAGGGTCTCTACCGAATCGTCGCAAAACACGGGGACGGCGGCCTGGATGATTATGGGGCCCGTGTCCAACCCCTCGTCCACGAAATGCACGGTGCAGCCGGATATCTTTACTCCGTGGGAAGCGGCCTGCCGCTGCCCGTGCAGGCCGGGAAACGAAGGCAGCAGGGCCGGATGTATGTTCATCACCCTTGATGGAAAGGCGTCCAGAAGCGGCTTCCCGACGATACGCATGAACCCCGCCAGGAGCACGAGCCCCGCGCCGCGCGCGGAAAGCTCACCGGCGATTTTTTCGAAATAAGCGTCCCCGGACGGATAATCGCGCGGCTCCAGGCAGAGCGAGGGTATGCCGTTTTCCCGCGCCCTCCGGAGGGCATAGGCGTCGGGTTTGTCCGTAACGAGCAGGGCGATCGAGGCATCTCTGATCCGTCCGCTCCGTATCGCGTCCATGACGGCCTGGAAATTGGACCCCCTGCCCGAGGCCAGCACCCCTATTTTAAGCATCTCCGCTCTCCGCCATCTATTCCAACCGCCTCATAACGGCGTATTCGTTGCAGTCCGGGAATTTGGGACACCTTATGCAATCCCCCCAGATTTTGTGCGGCAGCTTCGATTTGTCCACCACCTCGAAGCCGAGCCGTTTGAAAAATTCGGGCGCGTAAGTGAGGGCGAAGACCTGCCGCACCCCCAGGCCGCGCGCCTCCTCGATGCAGGTGCTGGCGAGACTCGTGCCCACGCCCGCGCCGCGCGCCTCCTTGATTACGGCCAGCGAGCGTATCTCGGCCAGGTCCTCCCACACGATGTGCAGGGCGCAGACCCCCTTTATACCCTGAGATGCTGTCCCCCCGGATGCGTCCTCATAAACATACATGTCCCTTATATGCTCATAGAGTTCATTAAGGGAGCGGGGGAGCATCTCCTGCTCCTGGGCGCAGGCGTTTATGAGCGCATGGATGCGCTTTATGTCGGTTGCGAGGGCCTTTCTGATCGCCCCCATTCTACTCACCAAGGTGCCGCCAGCCCCGCCTCAATGCCTCTTTGTTGACCGCCAGGGCCTCCGCCCCGCCCCTGACCACAAGCTTCTTCAGGGCTCGCTCCATGCCGGCCCTCGTGCAAATGGAGGCCGCCCGGACAAGGGCGCCGCACATGACCATGTTCGCCGCAAGCGGCGCGCCCATGCCGTATGCGATATCGCCAGCCGGCACATCCACCACTTTCACGTCCGCGGGGGTCTTTGCCCGGCCCTCCACCATCGAGGAGTTCAGTATCATGATGCCGCCTTCCCTGACCTTTCCGCAAAAACGCTCAAGCGAGGCCTGGTTCATGACAACCAGTATGTCCGGGCTGCTTACGATGGGAGAGCCTATAAAATCCCCGGAGATAACGACAGTGCAGTTTGCCGTCCCGCCCCTCACCTCGGCCCCGTAGGAAGGAAACCACGTGACGTTCATCCCTTCCTCCATGGCGGCCTGGGCGACGAACTTGCCCGCGAAAAGGATCCCCTGGCCGCCCGCGCCCGCTATGAGCAGACTAGGCACCGCACGCACCCGCCGGTTTGGCATGCGCGCAATCGTCCTTGAAGACCCCCAGCGGAAAAACGGCCTGCATGGGGCCGGCCATCCATTTGAGCGATTCCTCCGGAGTGAGCTTCCAGTCCGTGGGGCACTGGCAGAGGACTTCCACCAGGCTGAACCCCCTGCCTTCCATCTGGCATCGAAGGGCCTTTTCAAGGAACCTTCCGGCCATGAGAATGTTTTTAGGACTGTCCAGGGAGGCCCTTGCGATAAACGCGGGACCGGCAAGCCCGGCCAGAAGCTCCGCGACCTTCAGGGGATGCCCCGCCGCGTAATCCCTGCCGGCCGGCGTGGTCGTCGTCTTCTGACCCATGAGCGTCGTCGGCGCCATCTGCCCGCCGGTCATGCCGAAGGTCCCGTTATTGACAAAAAATACCGTGATGTTTTCACCCCTGTTCGCGGCGTGGATTATCTCGCCCGTGCCAATGGCCGCAAGGTCTCCGTCGCCCTGATAGGATATCACAATCCTGTCCGGAAGAGACCTCTTGATGCCCGTCGCGGCGGCCGGCGGCCTGCCGTGGGGCGCTTCGAGCACGTCAAAATCGAAATAATCGTAGGCAAAGACCGCGCATCCCACGGGCGCTATCGCTATTGTGCGCTCCCGGATCGCCAGGCGGTCTATGCATTCGGCCATCAGCCTGTGCAGGATGCTGTGGCCGCATCCCGAGCAGTAACGAAAAGGGACGTCCTTGAGGCTGCGCGGCCTTTCAAAGATTTTTATTTTTTTCATCCCTTCCTCCCGCAAGCCGTATCTGTTTTTTCCCCATCGCTTTGGCCTCATAGAGCGCCATGTCGGCCGAATAGAGGAGGCGTTTGCCGTCTTCGCCGTCCTCGGGGCAGGTTGCTATCCCCCCGCTCAGCGAAACCCGTATCCGGCGGTCTATATAATACTCGCTTTCGACCGCGTTTTTCACCCTCATTACCTGCGCCAGGGCCTCGGCCTTCGAGGTATTGGCCTGGATTATCACGAACTCCTCCCCGCCGTACCTCGCCACTATGTCCGTTTCCCTGGAGGCGTTTTTCATGATGAGGGCGACCTTCTTCAGGACCTCGTCGCCGATCTGGTGGCCGAATGTGTCGTTTATCGCCTTGAAATCGTCAAGGTCCAGTATCGTTACGGAAAACCGTGTGCCGTAGCGCTTCGCCCTTGCCGCCTCCAGGGCCATGGAATCGTAAAAATACCTGATGTTGAAAAGGCCGGTGAGGGCGTCCGTCACGGCAAGGCGCCTGGCCTCCTCATAAAGCCTCACCTTCTCGATCACAAGCGAGACATGGTTGCCCACGAGGTGGATGAGCGCGGCAAGGTCAAACCCCATCGAAACCGGCTCCCTGCTGCCGGTCGCAAGCACCCCGGCCTTCTCGCCGCCGACGCTCAGGGGCTGCGCGACCAGAAAAAGGATCCGCTCCTCCGGAAACCACGGGTATTTGCCGAAATCCCCCGGAGAAAGCACATGGAAGGGCTCGCCGCCTAGCGACATGACCGCGTTATGGAACCCGTCGAGCGCGCCCTCCTCCAGCTTCATCCTGGAATCCCGGGAAACCCCGGCCGCTCCCCTCAGCGTGAGTTTTTCGCCGGATTTTACGACGATCCAGCAAACCGGCATGTCCGTGACAATCCGGACCTTGTCGATCAGTTTTTCAAACACGGAGCTTATTTCATCCGAATAGATGAAGGCCGTGGATATGGTGTTTACGGCCGTGAGAAGCCTGTTGCCCTTCGCCAGCTCTTCCTCAAGCTCGATATGCCGGGTGACGTCCTGGAACTGGATGCCGCACAGTCTCTCCGTCCCGGCCCGGCCTTCCGGATGAATGGGATAGACGACCCAGCTCCAGACGCCCCCGCCCAGTTTTATCTGTCCCGTCCCGCGGGCCTGATCGGACAGGCAGCCCTTAATGGCCCCGGCTGCGCCCTGAAGCCCGCTTATGGCGGAAAAGGGTTTCCCTATGAACATGGCGCGCTCTATATCGAAGAGGCCGCAGAAGGCGCTGTTTAGCTCCGCTATGCGCGAGAGGCCGTCGATTATGGCCACCGGGTCCTTGAAGTAATCCAGGCACTGGACGAAGACCTTCCTTTTAAAAAGATCCGTCAGCATCCGTGTCGCCTTCCGGGATTTCGAGAATCAGCCCCTCGGGCAGGCCGGTATCGCTTGCGATCAGGCGGTCAAAAGCGAGTTCCCCCATTATCCTAATGATAAGTCCGAGGCCGGGCACGATCAAGTCCGC